>NZ_JBHVST010000070.1:0-37698 GCF_042885015.1 Streptomyces sp. NPDC058086
CCGCCAGGGGTCCAGAGGCGCACCTCCGCCGGAGTCCAGGAGCTCAGCCCCGCCCGGGTGCAGGGGCGCAGCCCGCCGGGGTTCAGGGGCGCAGCCCCGCCAGGGGGGCCGGGGGCGGAGCCTCCGGGGATGGGACGGGTAGGGGCGGCGGGGGCGAGACACCGGCCCCCAGCCACGACGCACCCGCACCCGCACGCGCCCCCAGACTCAGATCCGTCGCCGAGCCTTCCGAGCCCGCCGAACCAACGCGGCCGTACCCAGAAGAGCAACCGTCGCCCCCGCAGCCCCCGCCGCCGTCGCATCCTTCCGCCCCAGCCGCCGCCCAGCCACCGTGTGCCGCCCGGCAACCTCCTCCAGCAGCTCCGCGAGAACCTCCTCGTTGGTCCACTGCGGCCGCCACCCGGCGTCATGCATCCGGCTCCCACTCACCACCCAGGGGTACATCGTGTACGCCAGATCCCCGGCGGGCGAAGGAGTGAGCCCAATCCGGTGAAGTCTCGCGGCAGCCCCCAGCGCGACGGCGGACGGCAACTCCATCCGCCGAATCCCGCTGAGCTCCTCGACCTCCTCCTGCTCCAGCCACCCGTCGCACCCGACAGCCAGCTCCCCCTCCACCTTCTCCAGGACGGCGTACTCCAGAGCGCTGCACAGATCCTCGACGTGGCAGAACTGCCAGGCAGGCCGTGACCCCGCCACCACAAGGAGTCGAGGAGACTCGAAGTACCTGGTCAGCGCCGTGTCGGTACCACCACCGACCAGGACCCCAGGCCGTACGACGGTGACATTGAGCCCCGGATGCGCGCGCGGCGCCCGCCGGGCGAGCCGCTCGATCTCCAGCAGGTCCCCGACCCCCGTGGCCTCGGCGGTCGCCCGCAGTTCGGCGTCTTCGGAGAGGGGCAGTTCGTTGTCGGGCAGCGCCCCGTAAACCATGGCGGACGTGCACAGCACGACCCGGTGCACCCCGGCCGCGGCGGCGGCCGTCAGCACGGTCTGCGTCCCCCGGACGTTGTACGCCGTGCGCGCCGCCGCGTCCGTCTCCAGGTCGAGGTCGAGCGCGAGATGTACCACGACGTCCGCGCCACGCAGCTTCTCGGCGATCGCGGGGTCCCGGACGTCGAGGATCTGCCACTGGGCGCCCTCGCACTCGCCGCGACGCTCGTCGATGGCGATGACCTGCTTGATCTCCTGGCTGGCGGCGAGCCGCTCGGTCAGCATCGCGCCCACGCCGGACGCGGCGCCTGTGACCGCGACGACGGGCCCGCGCAAGGGCGGGCTGGTTGAGTGGTTTCGCGCTGCGCGAACCTGTGGATCTGGGGAACTCACCGGGCGTCTCCAGCGGTTGTCTTCAGTAACGGACGCGCGTGACGCGTCCGTACCAGGTGGCATCCATCCTGCCGCAGGCCAAGAGTCGGCGAAGCACCGAGGCCCGATCGGGCTCGGGTGTCTACGCTGGGTGGTGTTGTCGGGCAGTCGCCGTCGGAATGAACCGGCGGCCTTACCAGCCGAGGAATCCCGTGAGTGACACCCCATTCGGATTCGGCCTTCCGCCGGAGGAGCCGGAGAACGGCGACGAGGGCAAGAAGAAGGACCAGCAGAGCGGCGGTGGACAGGGACCGTTCGGTTTCGGGCCGCCCGGAGCCGGCGGCCCCGGCGCCGACAATCCGCTCGCAGCGATGTTCGGTTCCATGAACCCCAACGACCTGGGGGCCGCGTTCCAGCAGCTGGGCCAGATGCTCTCGTACGAGGGCGGTCCGGTGAATTGGGACATGGCCAAGCAGATCGCCCGCCAGACGGTCTCCCAGGGCACTTCTGACGGCACCAAGGACGCGAGCGTCGGTCCCGCCGAGCGCACCGCGGTTCAGGATGCCGTACGCCTGGCCGACCTGTGGCTGGACGACGCGACGTCCCTGCCGTCCGGCGCCGCTTCCGCCGTGGCCTGGAGCCGCGCGGAGTGGGTCGAGGCGACCCTGCCGGTGTGGAAGGAGCTCGTCGACCCGGTCGCCGAGCGGGTCGGCGCGGCCATGGGCGATGTCCTGCCCGAGGAGATGCAGGCCATGGCGGGCCCGCTCATCGGCATGATGCGCTCCATGGGCGGTGCCATGTTCGGTACGCAGATCGGGCAGGCCGTCGGCGTGCTCGCGGGCGAGGTCGTCGGTTCCACCGACATCGGTCTGCCGCTCGGCCCGGCCGGCAAGGCCGCGCTGCTGCCGCTGAACATCGCGTCGTTCGGCAAGGACCTGGGCATCCCCCTGGAGGAGGTGCGGCTCTACCTCGCCCTGCGCGAGGCCGCCCACCAGCGTCTCTTCTCGCACGTGCCGTGGCTGCGCTCGCACCTGTTCGGCGCGGTCGAGGGCTACGCGCGCGGGATCAAGGTCGACACGGCCAAGCTGGAGGACGTGGTCGGCCAGCTCGACCCGCAGAACCCCGAGCAGTTGCAGGACGCTCTCCAGCAGGGCATGTTCCAGCCGGAGGACACGCCGGAGCAGAAGGCCGCGCTGGCCCGTCTGGAAACGGCGCTCGCGCTCGTCGAGGGCTGGGTGGACGCGGTCGTGCACGCGGCCGCGAAACCGCGTCTTTCCTCCGCGGACGCGCTGCGCGAGACGCTGCGCCGACGCCGTGCCACGGGCGGTCCCGCCGAGCAGACGTTCGCCACGCTGATCGGCCTGGAACTGCGCCCGCGCCGGCTGCGGGACGCCTCTCGCCTGTGGGCCTCGCTCACCGACGCGCGCGGTGTCGACGGCCGCGACGGCCTGTGGGCCCACCCGGACATGCTGCCGACCGCGTCCGACCTCGACGACCCGGACGGCTTCGTGCACCGTGAGCAGCTGGACTTCTCCGAGCTCGACAAGATGCTCGGCGAGGCCGCGAGCGGCTCCGCCGAGAAGCCGAATCTGAAGAAGGACGACGCTCCCAAGGACGACGACAAGGGTGACGGCACCGAGTGACCCTTCACGACGACGCCGTCCTCGTACTGAAGCAGTACGAGGACCAGGAAGAGCTGCGCCAGGTCTATCTGGACCATCTGTCCGAGCACCCCGACGGCATGTGGAAGGCCTGCACGGCGGGGCACGTGACGGCGAGCGCCCTGGTCATCGACCCGGTCGGCGGCCGCGTCCTGCTGACGCTGCACCGCAAGCTACAGATGTGGCTGCAGATGGGCGGCCACTGCGAGCCGGGTGATCCGACGCTGGCGGCGGCCGCGCTGCGCGAGGCGACCGAGGAGTCGGGCATCGAAGGTCTGATCCTGCTGCCGGGCGGCCCGGTGGCCCTGGACCGACACGCCATCCCGACGCCGTGCAACTGGCACCTGGACGTCCAGTACGCCGCGCTCGCTCCGGCCGAGGCCGTGGCGGCGATCAGCGACGAGTCCCTGGACCTGCGCTGGTTCCCCTACGAGGAGGTCGCGGATGTGGCGGACGCCTCGGTCGTACGGCTCCTGGAAGCGACCCGCGCACGGCTCTCGGCCTGAGGTACGTGTAAGGGGCGACCGCCATTGGCGGTCGCCCCTTACGTTTGCTGCCCGGACCGTCACCCGGTCAGCTCCAGACGTTGCCCTGGTTCTGCGCCCGGGCCCCCTGCTGCCCCATGCCGTACTGGGCGCGCAGCCCCTGGCCGATCACCGCGTTCTGCGGCGGCAGCAGCTCGCTGGGCTGGACGAGCGCGAAGCCCTGGCCCAGGAAGCTGAGCTCCCAGCCCTCACCGGTGTTGCCACGCCGCCGCCACACCCCGGAGGAGTGCGTCTGGGCCTGCATCTGGACACGCAGGCCGGTGGACCAGGCGACGATCGCGTCGGCGTCACAGTTGACGTACTTGTCGGGCGTGACCTGCATCATCAGCGGCATGCCCGAGGTCATCAGGGCGACCTTGCCACGGCCGGTGATGTTGAGCTGGTACTTGCCGGACCCGGAGATGCCGTACTGGCTGTCCACGGCGATGACCTCGTGGTGCAGCGAGGAGTCCATCGCCAGGACGTAGCTGCTGTCGACGGTCAGCCCGTCCTGCTCCACGTCGACCACGTGCACGTGCTGGGCGAGATTGGCCAGATAGACCGTCCCCTGCCCGTGGCACCGCATCAGGTCGAGGCCTTCACCGGTGTACGCACGTGCGCGGTGCTGGCTGTTGTTCTGGTACTCGGCGTCGAACTCCACGAGGCCCTGGTACGCGACCATGGTGCCCTTGCGGGCCAGGATGTCGTCGTGCCCCTCCATGACGACTCGCAGCATCTGCGAGTTCTGGAGGCTGTAGCGCTCCTGGGTCTGCTGCTCGTTGTAGCCGAAAAGCGGACTCTGCATGATGTGGTGCTCCCCCTCAGCCCCGGATCCGGAGGCGGTCGGTGCTGTCCTCGCTGGGCTGGACGACGACGATGCCCTGTCCGGAGAACGCCATCTGGTACGCCTCGCCGCTGCCGCGTCCGATCAGCGACTGCGCCTTGAAGCTGCGCTTGCCCTTCACCTTGAGGTTCGGGGACCAGGCGACGAGCGCGTCCGGGTCGACGTACGTCTCGTCCTCACCGCCGCCGCAGTCGACCACGATCGGCTTGCCGCGCGAGGTCAGCGCGACCCAGCCCTGTCCGGAGATCTTGGTGTTCCACAGGCCCTGTCCGGCGAACTTGGCGAGCCCCTTCACCCGCTCGACGCCCCACTGGAGATGGGCGTCGAAGGCAAGCAGGTTGGTGGCGTTGACGGAGATCGCGTCCCCGTTGAGGTTGATGACGACGACGTTCGCGCCGTAGTCGGCCAGGTAGAGCAGGCCGTCGCCGGTGCACTTCATGAGGGGCGCGCCCTCACCGGTCATCCAGTCCCGCGCGATCTGGCGTACGGCGGGCGGGTTGGGCTCGTACTGGACGAACCCTTCGTAGGCGACCATCGAGCCCACGCGCGCGAAGAGGTCGTTTCCGGTCTGCATGGCGACCTTCAGCATGTGGTTGCCGTGGTTCTCCATGCGGGCGGTGACCGGTGCCGGGGCGAAGCCCGCGAGTGGCTGGTTCATGACGGGCTCCCTCAGACCTCGTACGGCTGGACGACGATGAAATTGCCGGGCGCGCCGCGGAACTGGAGGTTCACGCTCTCCCCGGTGTCGCCGGGGTAGGCGTTGCGGCGCATCCGCACCTGGCTGGAGACGATCACCTGGGAGGCCGCGGACCAGGCGACCACGGCGTTGCAGTCGGCGAAGGTCGTCGGCGTCACGGGCAGCACGACGGGAGCGCCGTGCGTCTTCACGACGATCGTTCCGGTCCCCTGGAACTGCATGGTGAACAGCGCGCCTCCGGGGATGCCGTGCCCCTCGATACGCCGGACCTCGTGCTGGAGGGACTCGTCGAAGGCGAGCACGTTCTCCGCGGAGACACAGATCGCGTCGCCCTGGAGTTCGATGGGATGCACGTGGGTGGCGTTCTCGGCGAGGAACACCTGCCCCTGGCCGGTACAGCGCATGAGCTGCATCTCCTGGCCGGTCGCGTTGCCCACGATCCGCCCGGCGAAGCCGGCGCCCTTGTAGCTGAAGTCGACCTTGCCCTGGTAGAGCACCATGCTGCCCTGGCGGGCCAGCACGGGCTGGCCGCCGATGCCGAGGTCGACGCGGATGAGTTTCTTGTTCTGCTGGGTCCACCGCTGACCGGTGGGCGTCTCCTTGTAGGCCCCCAGCGCGGCGGCCACACCGGCACCGCCCTGCGGGGCGCCCTGGGGAACACCGTAGGGGGACGGCGCGCCGGGCTGACCCGGCGCCTGGCCCGGAACCTGGCCGTACGGCGGCTGCTGGCCGTAGCCCGGAGGCGCCGTCGGGGCCTGCTGCCCGTAGCCGGGGGGCGCGGGTGGTGCCTGCTGGCCGTAACCGGGCGGCATGGGAGCGGTCTGACCGGGAGGCTGCTGTCCGTAGCCCGGCGGCGGACCGGGCGGGCCGGGCGGCTGGATGTACGGAGCGGGGCCCGGCGGCGGCACGGTGCCGCCCGGCGGGGTGTGCAGCGGGGCGATGATGGTCGGCGCGGCGTGCACCGAGGGCGCGGCGGACTGCGGTGTGAACCCCTGCGCGGCGGGCTGCGGCGCGGGAGCCGGGGCGCCGAATGCGGGGGGTGCGGTGGCCTGGGCGGGCGGCGCGAAGGACGGTGCGGCAGTCGCCTGCGGCTCCTGCGCGGCGGGCTGCTCGTCGGCGACCTCACCACCGAAGTTCTTGAGCAGCGCCTCGAGGCCGCCGTCGAAGCCCTGCCCCACGGCGGCGAACCGCCAGACGTCCTTCAGGTAGAAGTCGCCCAGCATCACGGCACGCTCGGTGGAGAACTCCGCGCCACTGAACGAGTACCGGGCCACCTCCTCGCCGCCCGCGACAACACGGAGGTATCCGGGGGCGATCTGCGACATCTGCCCGGCGCCGTCGATCGTCGCCGTGAACGACAGCTTCTGGATCTGCGCCGGGATCCGGTCGAGCGTGACGCGGAAGGACTCCGTGTCACCCGACTGGGTGCCGAGCAGCTGGATGGATTCTTCGGGGGTCTTCGGCTGGTTGAAGAAGACGAAGTACCGGTCGTCCGAAAGCCTTTCGTCGGCGTCCAGACCGAAGCAGCTGATGTCGAAGGTCAGTCCGGGACCGGTGATCTGCACACCTACGTACAGATCCGTGCCCGCGGTGAGGTCACTGATCCTGGCCTTGTGGCCGCGTTGGAATTCCCTGGCCATGCGTAACGACCGTCCCCCATCCCGAGTGCGATTGCGTCGCGTCAGGCTAACGGGAAACTCTGGGAGTGAACGCCGCCGGTACAGACCCGGTACACAATCGCCCCCCGGCGGGGACGGTCCGCCGCCGCCCGCGCGCTACTCGTCGCTCGCCACCGGCAGATGGGGCAGCCGTTCGGCCGCGACCACCCCTTCGAGATAGCCGCGGGCGCGTTCCGTACGCGGATACGCCTCCAGCAGCCGCCAGAAGCGGGGTCCGTGACCGGGCACCAGAAGGTGCGCGAGCTCGTGGACGAGTACGTAGTCGACCACGTACTCGGGCATGCCCTGGAGGCGGTGCGAAAGACGGATACTGCCCTCGGCCGGGGTACAGGAACCCCAGCGCGTGTTCTGATTGGTGACCCAGCGGACCGAGGCGGGGCGGGCCCGGCCGTCGAAGTACTGCTCCGACAGCCGCGCGGCACGTTCGGTCAGCTCGGTGTCGCCGAGCACCCGTTTGCTTTCCTGGGCGGCCAGCTTGTCGAGCATGACGGTGACCCAGCGCTGTTCCTCCGCCTCGGACATACGGGCGGGGATGAGCACGACGGTGCGATCGCCCTCGCGGTACGCGGAGACCGTTCTGCGCCGGCGCGCGCTCCTGCGAACCTCGATCGCGCTCGCCCCCGAGCCGCTTGGCGGCAGGCTCGTCGTGCTGCGCTGTGGCTTTCCGGCGCGGTGCAGTGGGTCGGCGGGCACGCCCCGACGTTACCCGCTGCACATGGGGGAAGTCCCGTCCCCTGGACGGTTCGATGCCGATCCGCACCCCGTGCGCTTGATTTATACGACGAACACCACCGCCTGTGGACAACTTTCGGCACGGTTCGGCCGGGCCGGGCATGCTGGCATTCGATCGGCGGGCCCGGGACGGACCGCGCCGACACACGGGGATGCTCTACGGGTACGGGGGTCGGTCATGCATCCGATGGTGAAGCCCGCGCTGCGGCGCGGCTGGCGGGATCTCAACACCGTGCAGTTCGGAATGGCGCCCGCGCACGCGATGGTGCTGGGCCCGGTGGACACGGCGACAGGCAGCTTTCTCGACCTGCTCAACGGAACACGCGGGCTGCCGCTCCTGCGCGACCTGGGACGCGCGATGGGCCTGCCCGACGGTCATGTCGACGCACTCGTGGAGCGGCTGGCCCGCTCCGGTCTGCTGGACGACGCGACGGGCGGCGGCCGGGCCGCGGACGCCCTGCGCGAGAAGAAGGCGGTCCTGGACCGGCTCCGCCCCGACCTCGCGTCCCTGTCCCTCGTCGCCCGCGCACCGGGCGACGCCATGAAGCAGCTGGCCGCCCGCGGCTCCCTGCGCGTTCAGGTGCGGGGCGCCGGCCGAGTAGGAGTCGTCCTGGCCTCCCTCCTGGCCGGCGCGGGTGTCGGCCAGGTCGAGGTGCGCGACGTCGGCAGCGTCGAACCCTGGGACGTGGCACCGGGCGGGCTGCCCCCGGCGTCCATCGGCGAGCGCCGGGAGGAAGCCGCCCGGCGCGCGGTGCGCCGAGCGGCACCGGATCGACCACCCCGGCCCGCCGCCGAAGGAGAGGAGCTCGGTCTCTCCCTGGTGATCCTCGCGCCCCGGGACGGCCTGGCGGTGCACGCCCCCGATCCCGCCGTCGCCGAGCCCCTGATCACCTCCGGCACGCCCCATCTTTACGCGGGAGTCGTGGAGGGAACGGGTGTCGTCGGCCCCCTGGTGCTGCCCGGCGACACCGGCTGCGCGGGCTGCCTGGACCAGCAGCGCATCGACCGGGACCCGACCTGGCCACGCCTGATCGCGCAGTGGCGCTCCGGCGCCTCGCACCAAGTCCCGGCGTGCGACCTCGCTCTGGCGACCGGCGTCGCCGGACTCGCGGCAGGACACGCCCTCGCCTACCTCGACGGACGGCTGCCCTCCAGCGCCGGGGCACGCTGGGAGTCCTCCGTGCCGGGCTTCGACTGGCACGCGAAGCCGGTGTGGTCGCATCCCGAATGCCCGTGCGGCGCAGCGGAGAAAAGTAAGAAGGGGGAGCGCGCCGCCGAGGACGGGCAGCCGCACGAGACAATGGCGAGGCAACAGCCGCACGCGGCACGGCTGTCTGGGACTTGGAGGGCGCATGTCTGATCTTCCCCGGAAGGCGGTCACCCGTACTGCCAAACTCGCCGCACTACCGCTCGGCTTCGCCGGGCGAGCGACCTGGGGGCTGGGCAAGAGGATCGGCGGGAAGTCCGCGGAGATCGTCGGCCGCGAGCTGCAGCAGCGCACGGCGGAGCAGCTCTTCAAGGTTCTCGGCGAGTTGAAGGGGGGTGCCATGAAGTTCGGACAGGCGCTGTCCGTCTTCGAGTCGGCGCTGCCCGAGGAGGTCGCGGGACCCTATCGCGCGGCGCTGACGAAGCTCCAGGAGGCGGCGCCGCCGATGCCGACGCGCACGGTGCACTCCGTTCTGCGGGAGCACCTCGGCGAGGACTGGTCCGAGCTGTTCCAGAAGTTCGAGGACAAGCCGTCCGCGGCGGCCTCGATCGGCCAGGTGCACCGGGCGGTGTGGCACGACGGACGCGAGGTCGCCGTCAAGGTGCAGTACCCGGGGGCGGGCGAGGCCCTGCTGTCCGATCTGACCCAGCTCAGCCGATTCGCCAGGCTCCTGGGTCCCCTGATCCCCGGCATGGACATCAAGCCGCTCATCTCGGAGCTGCGCGACCGGGTGTCCGAGGAGCTCGACTACGCGCTGGAGGCAGAGGCCCAGGAGACGCATGCCACGGAGTTCGCGGGCGATCCGGACGTGCTCGTCCCGGCGGTGGTCCACCAGTGCGACCAGGTCCTGGTGACCGAGTGGATCGACGGGATACCGCTGTCGGAGGTGATCGCCGAGGGCACTCAGGAACAGCGGGACCGTGCGGGCCAACTGCTGGCCCGGTTCCTCTTCTCGGGCCCCGCCCGCACCGGACTGCTGCACGCCGATCCGCACCCGGGCAACTTCCGCCTCCTGCCGGACGAGAAGAGCGGCTGGCGGCTGGGCGTCCTGGACTTCGGCACGGTCGACCGTCTTCCCGGCGGTCTGCCCTCGACGATCGGATACTCCCTCCGGATGACTCTCGAGGGCGAGGCCGAAGCGGTCTACGAGCTGTTGTGTGAGGAGGGCTTCGTCAAGGAGTCCATAGAGCTCGAACCCGACGCGGTCCTGGACTATCTCCTGCCGATCATCGAACCGGCCCAGGCCGACGAGTTCACGTTCACCCGCGGCTGGATGCGCAGTCAGGCCGCGCGCATCGCCGACCCCCGCTCCCCCGCACACCAGTTGGGCAGGCTCCTCAACCTGCCACCGTCGTATCTCCTGATACACCGTGTGACCCTGAGCACCATCGGAGTCCTGTGCCAGCTGGGCGCGACGGTCCGGCTGCGCGACGAACTGGAGGAGTGGCTGCCGGGTTTCGTACCGGGAGAGGACCCGACGGAGGAGCTGCTGGACACGGAGGAGCTGCTGGACGAGGAGGGATCAGCGGCCGAAGCATGACTCGGGCCGCCTTCGCCCGCCCAGGCCGACCCCGGGCGGGCCCGGGCGGGCCCGGGCGGGCCTACCACCAGGCCGAGTCCAGCCGTCCCTCGATCGCCCTGAGGTTGCTGCGGGCACAGTTGTCGCAGAAGTAATGGCGGGTGCCGTTCTCCATGGAGCAGGTCCACGTCAGTGGAGGACCGTCGGCCAGGGTGCCGCAGCGGGCGCACACGATGTGCCGGGCCTCGGCCGTGTCGGGCCGCGGCATGGAGCCGGTGCTGTCACTGTCCCCGGGAAGACTCGTCACTCGGCGACGATAACGCCGTGATCGGCGGATCGCCCGGCACAACGCACCGCGGGGGCCGGTCCGTTCGGACCGGCCCCCGCGAGGAGTTGCTTACTGATACTGCCGCGACTGCTTTCGGCTAGTGCATGACCGCCATGGCCAGCGCGCGCCGGGCGCGCATGGAGGCGCGCTCGGCCCGACGCTGCATCCGACGGGCGGAGGCCAGGCGCACGGCCAGGCGTTCCCGCTCGGCCTCGTGCAGTCGCTCGTGCATATGCGCACGAGCCAGGGCTTCTGGGATGAGTTGCATCTCGCGGGTCCTGTTCTGACGCGAGTCGTTCGCGCCGGTGGTGGTGAAGTCTGGGATGGCGGAGCCTGCGGGCTCGCTGGCGGACGGCTTCATCGGGGCCTGTTTCTTGGGG
The DNA here is from genome assembly GCF_042885015.1 of Streptomyces sp. NPDC058086. NCBI lineage: Bacteria > Bacillati > Actinomycetota > Actinomycetes > Kitasatosporales > Streptomycetaceae > Streptomyces > Streptomyces sp. NPDC058086. Next base: position 10,874 of record NZ_JBHVST010000070.1, read on the forward strand.
TCGTGCGTCAGGGGGCGATCGATCGTTCCTACGGTGTTCATGCCGCAACCGGGTTCTTGCGCGGGCGGCCACGCGGCCGCTTGCGGGCCACGACAACACCCTGGACGAAGAGCTCGCCGCCCCAGACACCCCAGGGCTCGCGCCGCTCCTTGGCGCCGGCGAGGCAGGCCTCGATCAGCGGGCAGGTGCGGCAGAGGGACTTGGCGTACTCGACATCGGCCGGCGACTCGGCGAAGAAGACCTCCGGGTCGTAGGAGCGGCAGGGGACGGGTACGCCGAGGTTCTCGATGGCGTCGTCGAGCGCGGTGAGCGCAGTGAGCGGGATCAAGGTGGAGTCCTCCGTGAGGCCGGGCGGGGGGATCGTTTCGGAAGGCGGTACGGACGGGGCGTGCGCTTCGAGTTGCACGGTTGGTCTTCCTCGTCTGGTCGTGCCGGCCGGGTTGGCCGGTTGGCGGCTGGTACCGGGTTCTTTTCTTGTCCCGAGGCCCCTTCGCTCTGCCGTCCCCGGTCGGGGACAAACAGAAGGGCCGCGGATCCCGGGTGGGGTTCCGCGGCCCTGAAGGCGCCGGCCTGATCGAAGATCAGGCTGGATCACTCCAGGGTTCAGGCCCACGGAAGGCCCACATCGTGTGGTGCTGCTTCGTCTGCTTCAGGGATCCGGCACCGGCTGCCGCAAAGGCATAGGCCTGGGCCTCTGCCACTACTGCCGCTTCCAGTGCCTTCGTCGGTCGCTCATTGCGCTCACGGATGGGAAGAACCGCGAGAGACAGAGGGGAAGCCAGCCGGACGGCAGTGACGCCGGACAGACCGGTACCCAGGTTCGAGACGCCGAGCAGGCACGTGGAGACGACCGAGCGATCGGTCATTTTGGCGGTGCTGATGGAGCTGGTGTTGATGCTGATCACTGGAATCGCCTCCTCTCGGCGTCTTGGGGGACTGGGGTGAGCCAGTCCGACGGCTATTAAGTACAGCACGGAACCAGGGCCTCGGAGAAGGCCGCTGCTGCCGTGGTTAAGAACCTATGGGGATTGCTGGGGCATGCGCAAACTATTTTCTCGACGAGTTTGCATCAGTCATCCCCGCTGCCCCCCGCGCGCTCCTGACCAGCGCAGATGGCCAGAACATCGGCCCCGAACCGGTTGAACTTGCGCACGCCGACCCCGGGGATCCGCGCCAACTCGCCCTCGTCGTCCGGTGCGGCCTCGGCGATCGCCATGAGTGTCTTGTCGGTGAAGACGCAGAACGCGGGCTGCCCACTGCGCTGCGCCTGTACCGCCCGCCACTCCCGCAGCCGCTCGTAGAGGCCTTCGTCCATGTCGGAGGGGCAGTCCTCACAACGCATCAGTTTCATCTCACCGGCGTCGGTCAGCGTGCGCCCGCAGACCCGGCAGCGGGCCGGGGTCCGACTCGTCCGCCGTACGACCGTGCCTCCGCTGCTTCCGATGCCGCGCTCGATGCCTCCTGGACCGCCGCCGGCGCTGCGGCCCGCGGTGGCGACGGAGCCGGGGCGCAGCCCGTCGAGGAAGCGGCTGGGCCGGCGGTTGGGTCTGCCGCCGGGTGAGCGGGACAGGGCCCAGGAGACGAGGAGGTGTTCTCTGGCGCGGGTGACTCCGACGTAGAGGAGGCGGCGTTCTTCCTCGATCTGCTCGTCGGTCTTTGCGTAGGTGATCGGCATCATGCCCTCCGCGACGCCGACCAGGAAAACGACATCCCACTCCAGTCCCTTGGCGGAGTGCAGGGAGGCGAGGGTGACGCCCTGGACGGTCGGGGCGTGCTGGGCGCTCGCGCGCTCGTCGAGCTCGGCCACCAGGTCGCCAAGGGTGGCGCCCTGTTTGGCGGCGGCGAAGTCCTGGGCGAGATGGACGAGGGCGGCCAGTGATTCCCAGCGCTCTCTGACGGCGCCGGATCCGGCCGGGGGTTGGCTGGTCCAGCCCTCGCCGGAGAGCACCGCGCGGACCTGGGAGGGCAGGTCGACGGCGTCGTCGAGGAGGGAGTCGTTGGCGCCGAAGCGGGCGGCCGCGCGCAGGGCGGCACCTGCTTTGCGCACCTCAGGGCGGTCGAAGAACCGCTCGGCGCCGCGCAACTGGTAGGGCACTCCGGCGTCGGCGAGGGCCTGTTCGTAGATCTCGGACTGGGAGTTCGTGCGGAAGAGGATGGCGATCTCGCCCGCGGGGATGCCGGAGGCGATGAGGTCGCGGATGCGGCGGGCGGCGCCCTCGGCCTCGGCGGGTTCGTCCGTGTATTCGGCGTAGACGGGCTCGGGGCCCGGGGCACGCTGGGAGATCAGCTCCAGGCGGTGGTCGGCGGCCCGGCCGCGGGCCTGGGAGAGAAGGCCGTTGGCGAGGTGCACCACTTGGGGTGAGGAGCGGTAGTCGCGGACGAGCTTGACGACGGTGGCCCCGGGGTGGCGGGTGCGGAAGTCGAGCAGGTGGTCGGGAGTTGCACCGGTGAACGAATAGATCGTCTGGCTGGCGTCGCCGACGACGCAGAGGCTGTCGCGCTCGCCGAGCCACAGTTCCAGGAGGCGCTGCTGGAGGGGGCTGACGTCCTGGTACTCGTCGACCACGAAGTGCTGGTACTGGGAGCGGACTTGTTCGGCGATGTCGTGCCGGTCCTGGAGGATCCCGACGGTCAGCAGCAGGACGTCCTCGAAGTCGATGACGGCGCGGTCGCGCTTGAGGTCCTCGTACGTGGCGTAGAGCTGGGCGATCTCGGCCGGGTCGCGGGGCGACTGACGGCCGGTCTTGGCCGCGGCGGCCGCGTAGTCGGCGGGGACGGTCTGGGTGACCTTGGACCATTCGATCTCGGCCGTGACGTCGCGCAGCTCGCCCCGGTCGAGGCGGATACGGCAGGCGGCTGCCGCGTCGGCGACGAGCTGGATCTTGCGGTCGATCAGCCGGGGCAGGCCGCCGCCGACCGCTTTCGGCCAGAAGTACTGGAGTTGGCGCAGCGCGGCGGAGTGGAAGGTGCGGGCCTGGACGCCACCGGCGCCGAGCTGGCGGAGCCGGCCGCGCATCTCGCCTGCGGCCCTGTTGGTGAAGGTGACGGCGAGCACACTGGAGGGCTGGAGGATCCCGGCACGCACCCCGTAGGCGATGCGGTGGGTGATCGCTCGCGTCTTGCCCGTGCCGGCGCCTGCCAGCACGCACACCGGACCGTGCAGGGCGGTGGCGACCTCGCGCTGCTCGGGGTCGAGCCCGTCGAGCACCGCGTCGGCCGTGTCCGGTGCCTGCGGGAAGAGGGTGGAGCGCGTTGCTGCTGTCACCCCGCCATGCTGCCAGGTCGACGGGGACGCACGAGCCGGTTGTCCACAGGGAGGCCCTTGCAGTCGTACTAATGCGGCAGGCGCTGGGCGTGCTCTTGCTCACGCGTCTGCCGCCAAGTGCCCTCGTGTACCGGGCCGGGGTACCCGGGCACGGGAATGGTGGCCCGCTCGCGTACGTTCCACCTCTGCGACGACGCACCCCCAGCAGCAAAGGAGCGCGAGAGACATGCCGGGCACTGTGACGATGTACAGCACCACGTGGTGCGGATACTGCACGCGACTGAAGGGCCAGATGGACCGCGCGGGCATCGCGTACAACGAGATCAACATCGAGCAGGACCCGGAGTCCGCGGCCTTCGTGGAGAAGGCGAATGGCGGGAACCAGACGGTTCCGACCGTTCTGTTCGCGGACGGCTCGACGCTCACCAACCCTTCGCTGGCGCAGGTCAAGCAGAAGATCGGCGCGTAAGCGGTTCACCATCGGTGCGCCCCGGCGGTGCCGCGGGCAATAACAGGGGCGGTCCTTGAATCTGACTCAAGGACCGCCCCTGCTGTGTGACTTGCGCCACTCGTGCGAGTGGTGTGGTGTGTGTCGGTCAGGCGGCTGCCGCTCCCGGGCGCGGCAGTGGCTTGCCGTACCAGAGTTCGATCAGGCGGGCGGCGATGGAGATGCCGAACGGAGGCAGTACCTCGCCGGACTCGAAGGCGGTGCGCAGGTCCTCGCGGGAGAACCAGCGGGCCTCGTGGATCTCCTCGCCGTCGACGTTGATCTCGGACGAGGTGGCTCGGGCCATGAAGCCGAGCATGAGGCTGGAGGGGAACGGCCAGGGCTGGCTGGCGACGTACTCGACCTCGCCGACCGTGACGCCCGCCTCCTCGAAGACCTCGCGGCGCACGGACTGCTCGATGGACTCACCGGGTTCGACGAAGCCGGCGAGCGTGGAGAAGCGGCCCTCGGGCCAGTGCACCTGGCGGCCGAGCAGGATGCGGTCCTCGTCGTCCGTCACCGCCATGATCACGGCCGGGTCGGTGCGCGGGTAGTGCTCGGCGCCGCAGGCGGGGCAGCGGCGGATGTGTCCGGCCGCCGCGATCACGGTGCGCTCGCCGCAGCGTGAGCAGAAGCGGTGCAGCCGCTGCCAGTTCTCCAGGGCGACGGCGTGCACCATCAGGCCCGCGTCTCGGGGTGAGAGCAGGAGTCCCGCCTCGCGCAGGCCCGCCGGGCGGGCGGACTGGTCGATTCGGCCGGGCAGTGCGTCCTTCTGGAGTGCGAAATAGCTCACACCGTCGTCGTCCGTGCCGAGGAAGTAGCGGTGCGCCTCGGTGAGGGGGGCCTCGAAGGAGGGGGTCATGAGGAGTTCGGTGGTGCCGTCCGCCGTCTCGTCGATGAGCACCTGACCGCCGGAGACCACGAAGACGCGGGTGGTGGGGTGGCTCCAGGCCGCCGCGAGCCAGGCCTCGTCGAGCCGGTGGTGGGCGGCCCGGTCGATGCCGCTCGGGGCGGTGAGCGAGATGGGACGGTCGGCGGTTCGGTCGGTCCAGGTGGTCACGGGTGCTTCCAACTCCCCCGGTGGAACGGTTATTTCGGCGGGCGGTTCAGCAGGTCGGGTGCGAAGGGCGCTGTTCGGGATGGGGACGGACTGTGCAGGAAGGGTGGAGACAGGCTTTTTCAGTGTGCCTCGCGCCAGTTCTCGGCCAGGTCGCCCCACAGGTAGGCGCTGGTTTCGACGCCCTTCATGAGGAGGTCGAGTTCGACCTTCTCGTTGGGGGCGTGCCAGCCGTCGGAGGGGACGGAGATGCCCAGGAAGAGCACGGGGGCGTCGAGGACCTCCTGGAGGTCTGCCGCGGGTCCCGAGCCACCCTCGCGGGTGAAACGGATCGGCTGTTCGAAGGCGCGGCCCATGGCGCGTACGACGGACTGCAGGGCGGGGTGGTCCAGCGGTGTGAGACAGGGGCGGGTGGCGGCACCGAACGTGATCTCGTGCCGGATGCCGGCGGGCAGCCGGTCGGCGGCCCAGGCGCGGACCGCCTTCTCGATGTGGTCCGGGTCCTGGCCCGCCACCAGCCGGAACGAGAGTTTCACGGTGGCCGAGGACGGGATGATCGTCTTGCTGCCGGGGCCTTGGTAGCCGCCGCCGATGCCGTTGACCTCGGCGGTGGGGCGGGCCCAGATGCGCTCCAGGGTGGTGTGTCCGGCCTCTCCGTAGGTGGCCGTCGACTTGGCCGTGCTCAGCCAGCGCTCCTCGTCGAAGGGCAGTTCGGCGAAGAGCTCACGCTCGCGTTCGGAGAGTTCGGTGATGCCTTCGTAGAAGCCGGGGACGGCCACGCGCGCGTGCTCGTCGTGGAGGGCCGCGACGAGGCGGGCGGCGGCGGTGGCCGGGTTGGGCACGGCGCCGCCGAAGGAGCCGGAGTGGATGTCCTGCTGCGGCCCGTACAGCTCGATCTCGCACTCGGCGAGGCCGCGCATTCCGGTGCACACGGTGGGGGTGTCCTCGGACCACATGCCGGTGTCGGAGACGATCACCGCGTCGGCGGCGAGCCGGTCGGCATGACTCTCGACGAGGTCGCGGAAGTGCGGGGAGCCGGACTCCTCCTCGCCCTCGATCAGGAGCTTGAGGTTCACGGCCGGTGCGCCGCGTCCGGTGGCGGCGAGGTGGGCGCGGACGCCGAGTGTGTGGAAGAACACTTGGCCCTTGTCGTCGGCGGCACCGCGCGCGTGGAGGCGGTTACCGCGGATCACCGGTTCGAAGGGGTCGGTGTCCCAGCCGTCCTCGCGGGCTGCGGGCTGCACGTCGTGGTGTCCGTAGACGAGAACCGTGGGGGCCCCGGGGTCTTCGGAGGGCCATTCGGCGAAGACGGCGGGGGCGCCCTCGGTCGCCCAGACCTCGGTGGTCGGGAAGCCGGTCTCCTGCAGCTTGGCGGCAAGCCAGTCGGCGCTGCGCGCCACGTCCGCGGCGTGGTCGGGCTGGGCCGACACCGAGGGGATGCGCAGCCACTCCGCGAGGTCGTCGAGGAAGGCCGTGCGGTGGTTCTGGATGTACGTGCGGACGGTGCTGACGGCGTTGTCAACGGGCTTGCTCATGCTCACGAGCCTATCCGCCCACGGAGGCGTGTTCGTCCGGCGGATCCCCGGCAGACGCTTCCTGAGGGTCCGCCGGGTCCTGTGTGAGCAGTCGTTCCAGTGCCGCGCGGTCCGGGAGCTCGTCCGGGTGGACCACCTCACCGCTGCGGACGTACAGGAACGCGGCCTTGACGGACTCCAGGGGCACGCGCTGCTGTTCGGCCCAGGCGAGGCGGTACAGGGCGAGCTGGAGGGGGTCGGCGGTGCCCGTCCGGCTGGTCTTCCAGTCGACGATCTCGTACGTCGTGCCGGCGCCGTCCTCCGCCCGGTAGACGGCGTCGATCCGGCCCCGTACGACGCGTCCCGCGATGGCGAGCTGGAACGGTGCCTCGACGCGGTGAGGGGTGCGGTGTGCGTAGGGAGTGCGCTCGAAGGCGTCCTTGAGCTCCTCCAGGTCGCGTTCGTCGGCGATCTCGGCGTCGCTGCCGGGCAGCTCCTCCGGTTCCAGCATCGGCAGCCGCAGCTCTTCGAAGCGGGACTCCAGCCAGGCGTGGAAGCGCGTTCCGCGGCGCGCGGCGGGCTGTGGGGGGCGTGGCATGGGGCGCGCGAGCTCCTGTGCGAAGCCGTCCGGGTCGGCGGCCAGGCGCATGAGCTGCGTCACGGTGAGCGAGGCCGGCAGGGGGACGTCGGTGACGCTCGAGCGGGCGCGCAGGAGCTCTCCGGTGAGGGCATCGAGGTCGCGGTCCCAGGAGACGAGGGTGCGGGCCTCCTCCGGGGAGAGATGCGCGGGTTCCTCAGAGTGCGGTTTCGCAGGGTGCGGGCGAGCCCCCGGAGCCGATGCCTGGTGCGGAACCGTCGGGCGGTCCTGCGGGGGTCGCGTCGGCCGGTCCTCGGGGCGGTCGGTCGACCAGGAGTCCCAGTCGGAGTCGTCCCCGTCGGGGAAGTCGTCGTCCCCGTAGGCCACGTCGTCGTACGCGGCGTCGTCGTCCTCGGGCGGGGGTGGCCAGTCCGGATCGTCGTACGAGGTGGGGTCGTGGTCGGCCGCGTGCCCGGTTCCCTCCGCCCCGGGATGGGGCTCTTCGTGGGACGCCACGCGCTCCAGGTGGGCGAGTACGGTCTCGGCGGCGGCGCGGCGGCGGGCCAGTGCCGCGTCGTCGAGCGGGAGCGGCCACGCGTGGTCGGCTGCCGCCTCGCGCAGGGCGGGGTTCTCCTCGTCCTCGGCGGGCTCCTCGGTCCAGACCTCGATCTCGCCGTGTCCGGCGGCGCAGTGTTCGTAGAGGGCGTGCAGGAAGTCCGAGGGGCCGCGCGGCTTCTTCTGGGAGGGGCCCCACCAGTGGCCGGAACCGAGCAGGAGCGAGCGGGGGCGGGTGAAGGTGACGTAGCCGAGGCGGAGCTCTTCGGTGTGCTGGTGGTCCTTCATGGCCTCGTGGAAGGCCTTGATGCCCTTGGCGTCCCAGGTGGCGATCTCGGGGAGCGTGTCGGCGTCGCCGCGCAGCTCGTGCGGCAGGACCTTGCCCTGGGCGGTCCACTTCTCGCGGCCCTGGCCGCTGGGGAAGGTGCCGGTGACGAGTCCGGGGACCGCGACGACGTCCCACTCCAGGCCCTTGGACTTGTGCGCGGTGAGCACCTTGACGGTGTTCTCGCCGCCGGGCAGGGCATTGTCGAGGCCCTTCTCGTACTGGGCGGCGGTGCGCAGGAAGCCGAGGAAGGCCAGCAGGGTGGCCTCGCCGTCGCCCGCGGCGAAGGACGCGGCGACGTCCAGGAAGTTCGACAGGGTCTCTCGGCGGCGGGCGGCCAGCGCGTGCGGGGACGCGGAGAGCTCGACCTCGAGGCCGGTGACGGCGAGCACCCGGTGCAGGACGTCCATCAGGGGGTCGGCGAGCGAGCGGCGCAGGTCGCGCAGCTCGGCGGCGAGCCGCGCGAACCGCACCCGCGCGTCCGGCGAGAAGGGCAGCCCGTCGTCGTCCCCTTCGGCCTCGATGGGCATCTCCAGGAACGTGTCGAGGGCGTCGGCGAGCGATATCACCTCGGCCGGGTCGACCCCCTCCACGGCCGCGGCGAGCCGGCGGTCCATGTCCTCGTCGGCGCCCACGCGCGCGTGGGACACGAGCAGGCGGGCGCGCCTTCCCAGGAGGGCGAGGTCGCGCGGGCCGATCCGCCAGCGGGGGCCGGTGAGCAGGCGGACCAGGGAGGCGTTCGCCCCGGGGTCCTGAAGGACTTCGCAGACGGCGACGAGGTCGGCGACCTCGGGCAGGTGCAGCAGCCCGGAGAGGCCCACCACCTCGACCGGGATGTCCCGGGCGACGAGCGCGCCCTGGATCTCGGCGAAGTCGCCGGCGGTACGGCACAGCACGGCGATCTCGCCGGGTGCCTTTCCGGTCCGTACGAGGTGGGCGATCGAATCGGCGAGCCAGTCGATCTCCTCGGCGTGGGTGCGCAGCAGCGCGCAGCGGACCTGGCCGTCGTGCTCGGCTCCTGGGGCCGGGCGGAGGGCCTCCACGCCCTCGTGCATGGCGCGCAGGGGCTCCGCGAGGCCGTTGGCGAGGTCGAGGAGGCGGCCTCCGCTCCGGCGGTTCTCGCTGAGCGCCTGGCGGGCCGCGGGGCGGCCGTCGGCGTGTGCGAAGTGTTCGGGGAAGTCGTCGAGGTTGGCGACGGAGGCGCCGCGCCAGCCGTAGATGGCCTGGCAGGGGTCGCCGACCGCGGTCACTGGGTGGCCGGTGCCGCCGCCGAAGAGTCCGGCGAGCAGGATGCGCTGGGCCACCGAGGTGTCCTGGTACTCGTCCAGCAGCACCACCCGGAACTCGTCGCGGAGGATTTCCCCGACCTCGGGGCGGGTGCGGGCCAGGGTGGCGGAGAGGGCGATCTGGTCGCCGAAGTCGAGGAGGTCGCGCTCGCGCTTGGCCGACCGGTAGCGGCCCACCAGCTCGGTCAGTTCACGCCGGGCCGCGGCCGTCTCGGGGACCTTCCGCAGGTCGGCGTTGGTGAGTTTGGCGCCCTCCAGGGAGCGCAGCAGCTCGGCGTCGTAGGCGCGCAGGTCCTCGGGCCGTACGAGGTGTTCGGCGAGCTCGGAGTCGAGTGTGAGGAGGTCGCCGACGAGGTCCGGGAAGGAGCGGGTCAGGGCCGGGTACGGTCCCGGGGCCTCGCGCAGTACGCGGGCGGCGAGCTGGTAGCGGGTGGCGTCGGCGAGCAGGCGGGAGGTCGGTTCGAGTCCGATGCGCAGGCCGTGGTCGGTCAGCAGGCGGCCCGCGAAGGCGTGGTAGGTGGAGATCACCGGCTCGCCCGGCGGGTTGTCGGGGTCGATCACGTCCGGGTCGGTGACTCCGGCCTTGATCAGCGCCTTGCGGACGCGCTCGGCGAGTTCGCACGCCGCCTTATTGGTGAACGTGAGACCGAGGACCTGCTCGGGGGCGACCTGTCCGGTGCCGACGAGCCACACCACGCGTGCCGCCATCACCGTGGTCTTGCCCGATCCGGCTCCGGCCACGATCACCTGCGGGGCGGGCGGTGCGGTGATGCAGACCGTCTGCTCCGGGGTGAACGGGATGCCGAGGAGCTCCTTGAGCTGCTCGGGGTCGGTGATACGGGCGGGCATGTCGGAGAGGCTAGCGGCGCCCACTGACAGCGGAGGCCACATCGGCCGCCGGGACGGAAGAAGTGCTGGTCAACACGCGTGGTGCCGTACGTCACTCGCTGACGTGACGTCCTCTTGGGCCCCTCACTCGACCACGTGGCGTCCCTCGGGCCGAGCGCTGCACGATGCCCGGAAAGCGCAGTGTGTGCAGTGTTGTCCCGTGGTCGGGGAGAACCGTTCGTCGAGGACCTTCCCGGCCGCGGTGGCCAGCAGGTCGCCGACCCACTCGCCCTCCAGGGGCTCCTGGGCCTGCACCTTGGGGAGGGTCTCGCCGCCGTTCTTCTTGGCGGCACCCTGGCGCAGCTGGACGAGTTCCGCGCCGCCCGGCTCGGGGCGTACGCCGTCGAAGGTGTCGTCCACGGCCCCCTCACGGACGGCGAGCTGGTAGACGGCGAGCTGCGGGTGGTGCGCCACCTCCGCGGCGCTGGGCGCATGTTTGCCGGTCTTGAAGTCGACCACGTATGCGCGGCCCTCGGTGTCCGTCTCGACGCGGTCCATGGAGCCCCGGATGCGCACCTCGTAGTCGCCCGCCTCCAGGGTCACGTCGAAGTCGTGCTCACTGGCCACCGGCACACGTCCCGCACGGACGCCGTTGGAGTCGACGTGCCACTTCAGGAAGCGTTCGAGCGCCACACGCGCGTGCTCCTTCTCCTGCGCGGACTTCCAGGGCGCGTCGAAGGCGAGCGCGTTCCACACGGAGTCCAGACGTTCCATGAGGACGGCGAGGTCGGCGGGGGTGCGTCCGGAGGCGACCTCGTCGGCGAGGACGTGCACCACGTTGCCGAAGCCCTGGGCGGCGGTCGCGGGCGCGTCGGCCTTGACCTCGCGGCCCAGGAACCACTGCAGGGCGCAGGTGTTGGCGAGCTGGTCGAGGGCGCTTCCGGAGAGCACGACGGGCTGGTCGCGGTCGCGCAGCGGCACCTTGCTCTCGGTCGGCTCGTACATGCCCCACCAGCGGTAGGGGTGCGCCGACGGCACGAGGGGGCGGCCGTCCTCGTCGCCGAGGGCGGCGAGCTTGGCCAAGCGGTGGGCCGCGGCCTGCCGGAGGGCGTCCGAGACCCGCGGGTCGACCGTGGTGGCGCGCAGTTCGGCGACCAGGGCGGCGACGGACAGCGGGCGGCGGGGGCGGCCGGTGACGTCCCTGGGTTCGACGCCGAGTTCGGTGAGGAAGCGGGAGGGCTGGTCGCCGTCGTCGGCGGGGGCCTTCACGGCGGTGACGACCAGGCGTTCACGCGCGCGCGTGGCGGCCACGTAGAACAGACGGCGCTCTTCGGAGAGGAGCGCTCCGGGGGTGAGGGGTTCGGCGAGGCCGTCGCGTCCGATGCGGTCGGCCTCCAGCAGCGAGCCGCGACGGCGCAGGTCCGGCCACAGGCCCTCCTGGACGCCCGCGACGACGACGACGCGCCACTGAAGGCCCTTGGAGCGGTGTGCGGTCATCAGGCGTACGGCGGCGGGGCGCACCGCCCTGCGGGTGAGAGTGTCGGCGGCGATGTCCTGGGCCTCGATCTCCTCCAGGAAGTTGAGGGCACCGCGCCCGCCGGTGCGTTCCTCGGCGCGGGCCGCTGTCGCGAACAGCGCGCAGACGGCGTCGAGGTCGCGGTCGGCGTTGCGTCCGGCCGCGCCACCGCGCCGGGCGGCCCGCTCCAGGCGCTGCGGCCACGGTGTTCCCTGCCAGAGGTCCCAGAGCGCCTCCTCGGCCGTCCCGCCGCCCGCCAGGCGCTCCCGCGCCTTGCGCAGCAGCGCGCCGAGGCGCTGTGCTCCCCGGGCGTACGCCGGGTCGTGCGCGACGAGCCGCTCCGGCTCGGCCAGCGCGCGGGTGAGCAGTTCGTCGGAGGGCGGCGGTACGTGGTTACCCGCGGCGCGCTCCTCCTCGCGCAGCGCGCGCCCCAGGCGCCGCAGATCGGCCGCGTCCATGCTCGCGAGGGGCGAGGCGAGCAGGGTGAGCGCGGTTTCGGTGTCGAGCCAGGGCGCGGCTTGCGTGTCGGCATCCTCAGGTACGTCGACGTCTTCAGATGTGTCGGCATCCTCAGCTACGTCGACGTCTTCGGGTACGTCACTGTCACCGCCGGAGGGCGCGGCCGTACCCGACTCCGCGCGTGCCACCGCTCGCAGCGCCGTCAGCAAAGGCGTCACCGCCGGTTCGTGCCGCAGCGGCAGGTCGTCACCGTCGATGTCGAGCGGCACACCGGCCGCGGTGAGCGCCCGCCTGATCGTCGGGATCGTGCGGGAGCCGGCGCGCACCAGGACGGCCATGTCGCCCCAGGGAACGCCGTCCTCCAGGTGGGCGCGGCGCAGGATGTCCGCGATGTTGTCCAGCTCCGTGCCCGCCGTCGGGTACGTGTAGACCTCGACGGCGCCGCCGTCCCGTACCGGAGACAGCCCGCGGTGGGCGCGTACCTTCTCCGCCGGAAGGCGGGTCAGCGGCATGCGCTGGGTGATCAGACGGGTGGCGGTGAGCAGGGCGGCGCCGGAGCGGCGGGAGGTGCGCAGCACCTCGACCGGCGCGGGACGGCCGTCCGCGCGCGGGAAGGCGTCGGGGAAGTCCAGGATGCCGTTCACGTCCGCGCCCCGGAAGGCGTAGATCGACTGGTCGGGGTCACCGAAGGCGACCAGGTTGCGGCCGCCGCCGGCGAGGGCGTGCAGCAGCCGGACCTGCGCGGGATCGGTGTCCTGGTACTCGTCCACGTAGACGGCGTCGTACTGCCCGGCGAGACGTTCGGCGACGCCCGGACGCCCGGCGAGCAGCACCGCGCGGTGGACGAGTTCCGCGTAGTCGAGCACTCCTTGGAGGTCGAGAACGTCCAGGTACTCGGCGAGGAAGGCGGCGGCCGCTCCCCAGTCGGGGCGGCCGATGCGCCGGGCGAAGGCGGTCAGGGCGTCGGGGCTCAGGCCCAGTTCACGGCTGCGTGCCAGTACCGCGCGGACCTCGTCGGCGAAGCCGCGCGTGGTCAGGCAGGCACGCAGCTCGTCCGGCCAGCGGACATGGGCGAGGCCGAGCCGCTCCAGGTCGGGCTGGCCCGCGAGCAGTTCGCGCACCGCCACGTCCTGTTCGGGTCCGGACAGCAGCCGCAGGGGCTCCACGAACAGGTCACTGTCCTGGTGGGCGCGGACCAGGGCGTAGCAGAACGAGTGGAAGGTGGTCGCCCGCGGGGCGCGGGCGGCCCCTATGCGCAGCGCCATGCGGTCGCGCAGCACGACGGCCGCCTTGCGGCTGAACGTCAGCACCAGGATGCGTTCCGGGTCGCCGCCCCGTGCGATCCGGGCCGCGACGGACTCGACGAGCGTGGTCGTCTTGCCGGTGCCGGGGCCGGCCAGCACGAGCAGCGGGCCCGCGTCATGGTCAACCACCGCGCGCTGCTCTGCGTCCAGACGAGGGGGCCCCACGCGGACCGGCGCGGTACGCACCAGTCGGTACGCACCGCGGGTCCCCTGCCGCACCTGGGGGTGCGACAGGCGCCTGGTGGAAGAAGAGGAGCTCACGTGGTTCGCCGGTCCTGGAGGTTGTGCGGGATATCACTGCCGACGCGGAGCGCCGTCGAGGGGTGGTGGTCGGGCGACGGGTGGGAGGAGCACCGCGCGTTCAGGGTGGTGGACGCGGGGTGAGGGGGACGCGTGCCGTCGACGCTACGCCGGTGAGCACCGTGGAAGGAGGGCTTCCCCTTCTTCCCTCACACCACGTGCGTCGCCCGGCTCTCGAACGTACGGCATGTCACGGGCGTGCCCCGTTTCCCCCGTACGGGCCACAGGTTCCCCATCGCCCCTTCCGATGCCGGAAGCTGTCAGGTGTGACCCTGCGCGCGTTCGCCGCCGTCCCATCGGGCCCGTCTCATGTCGACGCGCGGCAGATGCCCCTCGGAGGCCCTGCTCGCCTCCTTCAGGGGCGTGCCCTCGTCGCGGTAGTGGCCCAGCGCCTCGAGTTCGTGGCCCGGGAGCAACGCGCCGTCCGCGCGGACGACCCGCCACCACGGGACCGCTCCTCCGTAGAGGGCCATCACCCGGCCCACTTGGCGCGGTCCGCCCTCCTCCAGCCACTCGGCGACGTCCCCGTACGTCATCACGTGCCCGGGCGGGATCGAGTCGGCGACCTCAAGGACCCGCTCCGCGTACTCCGGCAGGACATCCGTCGGAAGGCTCTCCTCGCTCATCCGCCCCATCCTGCCCCATCCCACCGACAGTGCCACGATTCGGTGACTGTGCGTATCCCTCGCCACGAAGGCGCACTTCGGGCAGACTGTGCGCCCCCGTATTTGCACCCTGATGCCCCCGTGTGTCGGTGGGGCATGCCACCATCGTGCGGGCGGTGACTGGTGATACGAGATCAAGAAGAGACGATGAGGCAGCAGGGCGTGCACCCCGAAGACGCGGAGAGCACCTCCGCGGCCTCGTCGCGTCCGGACACCGGCGACACCGACCCGAAGGACTTGGGCGAGGCGGCGGACGAGCCCACGACGACGGTGGACGAAGAACCCGTTCCTGACACCCACGGACGAGCCCAGAAGCGGCTCGATCCGAAGGACGACTGCGGCGACGAGGTCCACAGCGACGAGGTCGAGGGCGACGAACCGCTGCTGCCCGCGCGCGTGCACCGCCCGTCCGATCTGATGCGGCTCATGGTCGGCGTCCTCGCCATCGCCGTCCTGCTGGCCATCGCCGCGTTCGCGCACGGCACCACCTCGGGACTCGAACAGGACATCAACAAGGGCACGGGCCAGGCACCCGATCTACTGATCAAGATCGCGGGTCTGGCGTCGAGCATCGCGATCCTCCTCGTGCCGGTCGCCTTCGCGATCGAGCGGCTGATCAAGCGGGACGGGCTGCGCATCGCCGACGGCGTGCTGGCCGCGGTCCTCGCGCACGGAGTGACACTCGCCACGGACCTGTGGGTCGCCAAGGGCGCCCCGAGCTCCATCCAGGAGGCGCTCACCCAGCCCTCGCCGGGTGACATCCATGCCCTGACCGACCCGGTGCACGGCTATCTGGCGCCGGTCATCGCGTACATGACGGCCGTCGGAATGTCCCGCAGACCGCGCTGGCGCGCGGTGCTGTGGGTGGTGCTGCTCCTCGACGCCTTCTCCATGCTGGTCACCGGCTACACCACGCCGTTCTCGATCATCCTGACGGTGCTGATCGGCTGGAGCGTCGCGTACGGGACGCTGTACGCGGTCGGCTCGCCGAATGTGCGTCCGACCGGGCGGACGCTCATGGCGGGCCTGCGGCACGTCGGCTTCCACCCCGTCAGCGCGGCCCGCGAGGACACGCCCGACACCACGGAGAACGGCGACCGCGGTCGGCGCTACTTCGTCACCCTGGAGGACGGCCCGCCGCTGGACGTCACGGTGGTCGACCGTGAGCAGCAGGCCCAGGGCTTCTTCTACCGCGTGTGGCGGAACCTGACGCTGCGCGGCCTCGCCACCCGTCGCAGTCTCCAGTCGCTGCGCCAGGCCCTGGAGCAGGAGGCGCTCCTCGCGTACGCGGCCATCGCGGCAGGGGCCAACGCCCCGAAGCTGATCGCGACCTCCGAGCTCGGTCCGGACGCCGTGATGCTCGTCTACGAGCACACCGGCGGGCGCACCCTGGACTCGCTGCCCGACGAACTCATCACCGACGATCTCCTGCGCGACACCTGGCACCAGGTGCAGTCCCTGCAGTCGCGACGCATCGCGCACCGCAGGCTCGCGGGTGACGCGATTTTGGTGGATCGTTCCGGCACGGTGATCCTCACCGATCTGCGCGGCGGTGAGATCGCGGCCGGCGATCTGCTGCTGCGCATGGACATCGCCCAGTTGCTGACCACGCTGGGGCTGCGCGTCGGCGCCGAGCGCACGGTGGCATCAGCCGTCGGTGTGCTCGGCCCGGACCCGATCGCCGACTGCCTGCCGCTGCTGCAGCCCATCGCACTGACCCGCTCCACACGCGCGACGCTGCGCAAGCTGGCCCGGGAACGCGCACAGCGCGAACGCGACGCGGTCCTGGAAGCCTCCCGGCAGAACAAGCTGGCCCGCACGGAACAGACCCAGCACGCCGAGACCGCGGTGGAAAAGCCCGGCAAGAAGGCCGTACGCGCGGAACAGCGGGCCGAGAAGCGGGCGATCGACGAGGCACTGGACGAAGCACGCGAGGAGGATCTCCTCACCCAGATCCGCCACCAGGTGCTGCGGATCCGCCCGCAGGCGCCGGTCGAACCGGCCCGCCTGGAGCGGGTGCGGCCGCGCACGCTGATGAGTTTCATCGCCGGTGCCATCGGCGGGTACTTCCTGCTGACGCAGCTCACCCACATCGAGTTCGGGACCCTCTTCGACAACGCCCAGTGGGGCTGGGTGGCCGCGGCCGTGCTGTTCTCCGCGCTGAGCTACTTCGCGGCGGCGATGGCGCTGCTCGGCTTCGTACCGGAGCGGGTGCCGTTCATGCGGGCCGTCGCGGCACAGGTCGCCGGCTCGTTCGTGAAGATTGTGGCGCCCGCCGCGGTCGGCGGTGTCGCCCTCAACACGCGCTTCCTGCAGCGTGCGGGGGTGCGGCCGGGGCTCGCGGTGGCGAGTGTCGGCGCGTCCCAGCTGTTCGGGCTCGGCTGCCACATCCTGATGCTGCTGTCCTTCGGCTATCTGACCGGCAC
This sequence comes from Streptomyces sp. NPDC058086, assembly GCF_042885015.1. Taxonomy (NCBI): domain Bacteria; kingdom Bacillati; phylum Actinomycetota; class Actinomycetes; order Kitasatosporales; family Streptomycetaceae; genus Streptomyces; species Streptomyces sp. NPDC058086. Next base: position 27,438 of record NZ_JBHVST010000070.1, read on the forward strand.
CGAGAAGACGCCGTCCCTGTCGCCCTCCCGCACGGTCATCGCCGGTCTGCTGACGGTCGCCGTACTGGTGCTCGTTGTGACGTCGGTGCCGTTCCTGCGCAAATTCGTCAGCACGCGCGTGAGGTCGCTGTTCGCGGGAGTCGTACCGCGCATGCTCGACGTGCTCCAGCGGCCCCAGAAACTGATCACCGGCATCGGCGGCATGCTGCTGCTGACCGCCTGCTTCGTGATGTGCCTGGACGCGTCGATCCGCGCCTTCGGCCACCAGCAGCCCACCACGCTCAGCCTCGCCAGCGTCGCCGTCGTCTTCCTCGCCGGTAACGCGCTCGGCTCCGCGGCGCCGACCCCCGGCGGCGTCGGCGCGGTCGAGGCGACCCTCACGGTCGGTCTGATCGCCGTGGGGCTCCCCAAGGAGGTCGCCGCCCCCGCGGTGCTGCTGTACCGGCTGCTGACACTGTGGCTTCCGGTGCTTCCGGGCTGGCTGTTCTTCAACCACCTGACCCGCAAGGGCGCCCTCTAGAGCCCCGCGCCGACCCTCTCTCACGAGCCCCCGCGCGCCCTCACCCGCACGGCCCGCGCCCCGAGCGCCCTGCCCCGCACGACCGCAGGATGGGGAGCATGCCGAACCCGTCTCCGCCGCGCGCCGCTGCGCTGGCCCTCTCCTTCGCTGTGCTGTCCGCCGTGCTGGCGGGCTGCGGCGACGACTCGAAGAGCGAGGACCTGCCGGCCCAGAAGCTGAGCTGGAAGGACTGCCCGGCCCCTGCCGAGTCCGAGGGCGGCGGCAACGCCCCCTCTCCCCTGCCGGGCGGCACACAGTGGCAGTGCGCCACCATGAAGGCACCCCTCGACTGGGCCGATCCCAAGGGCGACACCATCGGGATCGCGCTGATCCGGGCGCGGACGAGCGGCGACCAGAGCAAACGCATCGGCTCCCTCATCTTCAACTTCGGCGGCCCCGGCGGCTCCGGCGTCAGCACACTGCCCGCCTTCGGCGAGGACTACGCGAAGCTGCGCACCCGCTACGACCTGGTGAGCTTCGACCCGCGTGGGGTCGGCCGCAGCGCGGGCGTGAAGTGCGAGGACGACAGCCGGCTCGACGTGTTCTTCCAGCAGGACGCCACCCCCGACGACACCGCCGAGCAGAAGAACCTCCTCAGCAACACGAAGACGTTCAACGCGGCCTGCGAGAAGAACTCCGGCCGGACCCTCCCCCATGTGCGCACCACCGACGCGGCCCGCGACATCGACCTCATGCGCCAAGTGCTCGGCGACGCCAAGCTGCACTACTTCGGCATCTCGTACGGCACCGAACTCGGCGGTGTCTACGCCCACTTGTTCCCCAAGAACGTGGGGCGCGCCGTCTTCGACGCGGTCGTCGATCCGACGCAGAACCCGGAACAGAGCGCGCTCGGGCAGGCCAGGGGCTTCCAGCTCGCGCTCGACAACTTCGCCACCGACTGCACCTCGAAGACCGAGCCCTGCCCGATCGGCGACACCCCGCAGGACGTCAAGAACCGCATCGCCAAACTCCTCAAGGACCTGGACAGCAAGCCCATCCCCGGCGTCTTCCCACGCCAGCTCACCCAGACCGAGGCCACCAACGGCATCGCGCAGGCGCTGTACTCCAAGGACTTCTGGGAGTACCTGACGGAGGGCCTGGAGCAGGCGTACAGCGGTGACGGCAAGACACTGATGCTGCTGTCCGACTCGATGAACGGGCGCAACCAGAACGGCCAGTACAGCAACCTCTACGCGGCCAACGTCTCCATCAACTGCGCCGACGAAAAGCCGCGGTACACGATCTCCGACGTGCAAGCCGGGCTGCCGGCGTTCCGGGCCGCCTCACCGCTGTTCGGCGACTTTCTGGCCTGGGGCATGCTCAGCTGCACCAACTGGGCCGTCCCGGGCGCCGCCGACCACCCGGACGTCAGCGCCACCGGTGCGGCGCCGATCCTCGTGGTCGGCAACACCGGCGACCCGGCCACGCCGTACCAGGGCGCGCAGAAGATGGTGGACGCGCTCGGCAAGGGAGTCGGCGTCGAGTTGACCTACAAGGGTCAGGGGCACGGCGCGTACGACAGCGGGAACAAGTGCGTGCACAACGCGGTGAACGGCTATCTGCTGGACGGGACCGTACCGCCCGCGGGAACCGTCTGCGCCTAGAACCAACGCCTTCCGCACCAAGAAAAGTGCAGGTCAAACGGTTATCCACAGGCCTCCGCGGCGTCGGCCGCGGGCGCCTACCATGGCCTGCATGTGATCCGCGACATCCGGCGGACCACGGGCGAGGGGGGAAGTTCATGACGCGTTTCGCACGGTGGACGGCCGCGGCGGCCGCCGCGCTGCTGGTGGCAGGCTGCGGCAGTGGCTCGTCGGGGGACGGCAAGGACGAGGGGAAGAACAGCGGCCGGCCGTCGGCCGGGGCCCCCTCCTCCGGCACCACCTCGGGGCTGCCCGCCTCGCTCACCTCACAGAAGCTCGACTGGGGCCACTGCAAGGGCTCCTCCGCTCCGGGCAGCGGCTGGCAGTGCGCGGCACTCAAGGTGCCGCTGGACTACGCGAAGCCGGACGGCGAGACGATCGGCCTGGCGCTGATCCGCTCGAAGGCGACCGGCGGCCAGAGCAAGCGCATCGGCTCACTCCTGTTCAACTTCGGCGGCCCCGGCGGCTCGGGCGTCGACACGATGCCGTCGTACGAGAGTGCCGTCGGCCCGCTCCACGAGCGCTACGACCTGGTGAGCTGGGACCCGCGCGGCGTCGCCGCCAGCGAGGGCGTGCGCTGTCGCAGCGACAAGGCGATCCAGGCAGCCGAGTCCGTGGACGCCACCCCGGACGACGCGGCCGAGGAGACCGCGTACTTCAAGGACGCCGCCGATTTCGGCAAGGGCTGCGCGAAGGCCGCCGGAAAGCTGCTGTCACACGTCTCCACGACCGACACGGCCCGCGACATGGACCTGATGCGCCAGGTCCTCGGCGACGGGACGATGCACTACCTCGGCTTTTCGTACGGGACCGAACTCGGCGGCGTGTACGCCCACTTGTTCCCCAAGAACGTGGGCCGTCTGGTACTGGACGCCGTCGTCGACCCGAGCGCCGACACGGTCGGCCACGCCAAGAACCAGACCCTGGGCTTCCAGCGCGCCCTGGACGACTACCTCAAGTCCACCGGCCAGAACCCCAAGCAGGGCTCCCAGAAGATCGTGGACCTGCTGAACCGCATCGACGCGAACCCCCTGCCGACGGCCGACGGCCGCAAGCTCACCCAGACGCTGGCGCTCACCGGCATCGTCCTGCCCCTGTACAGCAAGGAGGGCTGGCCCCGTCTGACCAATGCGCTCAAGAGCGCCGAGGACGGTGACGGTTCGGGGCTGCTGGCCCTCGCCGACGGCTACAACGACCGTGATTCCTCGGGGCACTACGGCACGACGACCCACTCCCAACGGGTCATATCGTGCTTGGACGACAAGCAGCGGCCGACTCCCGCGGAGACGAAGAAGCTGCTGCCCGAGTTCGAGAAGATCTCGCCCGTCTTCGGGGACTTCATGGGCTGGGACACCGCGGGTTGGTGCCACGACTGGCCGGTCGCCGGCCAGTACGACAACCCGGAGGTCAGCGCGCCGGGCGCCGCGCCCATCCTGATCGTCGGCAACACCGGCGACCCCGCGACTCCGTACGAGGGCGCCCGCAGAATGGCCGACGAGCTGGGCAAGGGCGTCGGAGTGGAGCTCACCTGGAAGGGCGAGGGCCATGGCGCCTACGGGAGTGGGAGCGAGTGTGTCGACTCCACGGTGAACAGCTATCTGCTGGACGGGACGGTGCCGAAGGACGGGAAGGTCTGCGCGTCGTAGTGGCGGGTGCGGCGGACGGGCGCGGGCCTGTACCCGGGCCCACCCGGCCGGCGAGCCCCCGGCCGACGAGCGACCAGTCGGCGAGCGCCCAGCCGGCGAAGACCCCACGCACGGACGCACAGCCGTCGAACCCCCGGCCCGCGAGGGACCGGCCAACGGAAAGGGGCCCGGCACGCGCGGTGCCGAGCCCCTCCCGAAAAGCCGTACGCCTGGTACACCGACTCCTAGTAGACCGGCTTCTCCGGCTCGATCTGGTTGACCCAGCCGATCACGCCGCCGCCGACGTGCACCGCGTCCGAGAAGCCCGCGGACTTCAGCACGGCGAGGACCTCCGCGCTGCGGACGCCCGTCTTGCAGTGCAGGACGATCTTCTTGTCCTGCGGAAGGGTCTCCAGGGCGGTGCCCATGAGGAACTCGTTCTTCGGGATCAGCTTGGCGCCGGGGATCGAGACGATCTCGTACTCGTTGATCTCGCGGACGTCGATGATCTCGATGTTCTCGCCGTCGTCGATCCACTCCTTGAGCTGCTTGGGAGTGATCGTCGAGCCGGCCGCCGCCTCCTGGGCCTCCTCGGACACGACACCGCAGAAGGCCTCGTAGTCGATGAGCTCGGTCACGGTGGGGTTCTCGCCGCAGACGGCGCAGTCGGGGTCCTTGCGGACCTTGACCTGGCGGTACTGCATCTCGAGGGCGTCGTAGATCATCAGGCGGCCGACGAGCGGCTCACCGATGCCCGCGAGCAGCTTGATCGCCTCGTTGACCTGGATGGAGCCGATGGACGCGCACAGCACGCCCAGCACGCCGCCCTCGGCGCAGGAGGGGACCATGCCCGGCGGCGGGGGCTCCGGGTAGAGGCAGCGGTAGCAGGGACCGTGCTCGGACCAGAAGACGGAGGCCTGGCCGTCGAAGCGGTAGATGGAGCCCCATACGTACGGCTTGTTGAGCAGGACGCACGCGTCGTTGACCAGGTAGCGGGTCGCGAAGTTGTCCGTACCGTCGACGATCAGGTCGTACTGGCTGAAGATGTCCATCACGTTCTCGGCCTCGAGCCGCTCTTCGTGAAGGACCACATTCACGTACGGGTTGATGCCCAGCACGGAGTCACGGGCCGACTGGGCCTTGGAGCGGCCGATGTCCGCCTGACTGTGGATGATCTGCCGCTGCAGGTTCGACTCGTCGACCTCGTCGAACTCCACGATGCCGAGCGTGCCCACGCCCGCGGCGGCCAGGTACATCAGCGCCGGCGATCCGAGGCCGCCGGCGCCCACACACAGCACCTTGGCGTTCTTCAGCCGCTTCTGCCCGTCCATGCCCACGTCGGGGATGATCAGGTGGCGGGAGTACCTGCGGACCTCGTCTACGGTGAGCTCAGCAGCTGGCTCAACCAGGGGTGGCAGCGACACGGGGACTCCGTTGGTCGGTCAATCACTACGGTTGTTCTCCCCGTAACACTGCCACGCCCTTCTTCATTCCGAGACACCCGTTCCGATCCGCGAGACGATTTCGTCCCAGTAGCCGGGCATCGTCTCCCACGGGTCGGCCCGTCCACCGTGATCCGTGCGGTCGGTGAAGTAGATCGTGGCGGCGCCCTGCCAGCGTGCGATGCGCAGCGCCTCGTCGAGATGGCCGCGCGGTATCCCGTGCACGAAGTGGCAGAAGCGCTCGGGCGGATAGTCGGCGGTCCACTCGGCCACCTGCGACCAGCGGTAGTCGCTCCAGGTACCGGAGAAGGTCACCAGCTGGTCGGCGCTTTCGGCATAGCCGGGGTAGGGGTGGGTGCCGTGGCCGAGGACGAGGTGCGCGTCGTCGAGGAGCGTGCGCAGCGTGGTGGCCGCCCGGCGGACCTCGGGGAGCGCGGCGCGCTCGGTGGGGCAGCGGTGCAGGAGGAACCCGCCGACCCGGTACCAGTCGAGATACCGGTGTGCGTCGGAGATCACCTCGGCGAAGGCGCGTGCGCCGTACGTCACGTCCAGGTGTCCCAGGACGCGCACGCCCGCGTTGCGGAGTCGGCCGGCGGCCTCCAGGCAGTGCGGGTCGGGGCGGATGCCGGGACCGTTGGCCACGTTCAGGACGGCCCAGTGCACGGGGGTGCCGGGGCGGGTGAGTTCCCCCCACTCGGCCGGAGCGACGAGGGGGTGCGCATAGCCGGGGACGCCGAGGCCGACCCTTAAGTCCGTGCTCGCCATGCCCGTCGCGGCGCTGGTCAGATACGACATGCCGCCTCCATCCAGATATCGGCGAGGGATTCCTCGAGGTTGATCCGGGGCCGCCAGCCGAGCCGGTCGCGCGCGGTGCGCACATCGGCCTGCTGCCAGCTGCCGCAGCCGTCCGGGTAGGGGTATGCGACCGGCGCCCCGTGATCCGGTTCGGTGCGGGGGTGGCCGATGGGCGACCTCATGGGTCCGGGCGGGCCGTCGAGTTCGTGCAGCGTGCCCCCGTAGCCGGCCACACGGGCGAGGACGGCGGCGGCGTCGCGCAGACGGACGGCGCGGCCCGAGCCGATGTTGATGACGCCTTGCGCGGCGGAGAGCGAGGCGGCGTGCACGGCGCGGGCGACATCGCGGACATCGATGAAGTCGCGCTGGACGCCGAGTCCGCCGAGTTTGAGTTCGCCGTCGCCGGACTGCATGGCGCGGCGCAGGGCCTCGGCGAGGCGGCCGAGCGGGGATCCGGCGGGGGTGCCGGGGCCCGCGGGCGAGAAGACGCGCAGGACGACGGCGTCGAGTCCGGAGCCGAGGACCAGTTCGGTGGCGGCGAGCTTGCTGACGCCGTACGGGCCGCCGGGGCGCGGTACGGCGTCCTCGGCCGTGGAGGAGCCGGGCTGGCTGGGCCCGTACTCGGCGCCGCAGCCGATCTGCACCAGGCGGGCGCCGCAGCCGCTGCGGCGCAGGGCCTCGCAGACGGTGGCGACGGCGACGGTGTTGTGCCGGGTCAGTTCGCGGGCGCCGCCGCGGGTGGCGCCCGCGCAGTTGATGACGACCCCGGGGTGTACCGCGTCCAGGAAGCGGGTGAGGGCGCCGGGGCTGCCCGAGGCGAGGTCGAACCGTACGTCGGCGTCGTCGCCCCGGCCGAGCGCGGTGAGCTGCACGGCCGGATCGGCGAGCAGTCTGTCGGCGACGAAACGGCCGAGGTATCCGTTGGCTCCGATCAGCAGGACTCTCATCGGGCGGCTCCCGGGGCGGATTCTCCGGTTCGGGAGGTGATCATCTGGCGTTCTCCTTCGGGGTGGTGCCGTGGGTCGGACAGAGCGCCCGCGGTGTCGGCCCCGCGGGAGGGTGCGCCCGGCACGAGGGCTGGACCCTCGGGCGCCGGTCGCGGCTCATGGCGTCCCGCCCGGTGTGGCGTGGGCCGAGGCCCGGGTCAGGGTGCGGGTCGCGTGGATCAGGAGGACGAGCGCGGCCGCGCCGCACACCAGGGCCGGGACGGCGCCCGGACCCCAGGCGCCGGCGATGGTCTCGACGGGGGTGGCGACGAACGAGCAGCCGGGCAGGCGGGCCGCGAAGACCGTGGTGAGGGCGGTCACTTCGGCCGCGCCCGCGGCGCCGAGGACGACGGCCGGGGCGTGGGTGAAGCCGCGCGTCGTGAGCAGGCGCGCGAGCAGCAGCAGCGCGCCGAGGGCGCCTGCTCCGGCGTACGCGCTGGGCCCGTTGTAGGCACCGGGCTCGCTCGGCGCCTCCCGGCACAGTGCGAGCAGCCCGCCCAGGGCGCAGAGGAACAGGGCGAACACCCCCAGGAGCAGGGGCCGTACGGAGGCGGCGAACTCCTCCAGGCCTCGGCTCGCGGTCAGTTTGCGGCGGGCGCCCGCGGTGAAGAGGTGGGCGCACCAGGCCGCGGGCGCGCACGCCAGGGCGAGGGCCAGCACGGGTGCGGTGGCCGGGGGCCAGGGGCCGTCGGGGCCGCCTTCGATGCCGACGCTCAGCAGTCCGTCACCGAGCAGGGCGTACGCGATCAGCCAGCAGGTCCAGGCACGGGTGCCGCTCGTCGTGCGGTGCGTGGTGCTGAGGGGACCTCGGCGCAGCGCGGCGCGCAGGCCGAGCGTCACGGCGAGGGTGCCGGCGGCGGCGACCGCGAGGCGCGGCTGCCCCTCGGTGAGCCGCAGCCCGGCCACGGTCGCCGCGTACAGGGCGCCCGGCAGCAGGGAGAGCACGGCCCAGTCGGCGCGCGCGCCAGGGTGTTCGGGGGCCTCGGGCCGCGGCGCCGCGTCCGAGTCGCGGGCGACACGCGCGTACATCTCCTCGGCGAGCGAGAAGACGTCCCGGTGCCGGAACCGTACGGCGGTGCGGTCGGTCACCCCGTGCGCCTCCAGGCCCGCCGCGATCTCCAGGGGGTCGACGGCGCGCTCGCAGAGTTCACGATGCCGGTGCATCAGCGCCTTCACGGGGTCCACGGCGCCGCGGCGACCACCGCGGAGGGATGTGCGCGCGCCCCCCGGGTCGCCGCCGGAGTCGCCCCCCGGGTCACCCCCGGCGTCGCCGCGTGCACCGCCCGAGCCGTCCCGTACGAGTTCGCTCATCACGCGCCCTCCCCCGCGGACAGCGGAGCTGTGGCGCGCACCGGTGCCCCCGCCGCCCAGCGCGGGCGTCCCGTGGCCATGAGGCGGGCCTCGGTCCACCGGCCGGGTACGTGGGCCTCGGCCGGCACGCCGAACGGCAGGGGGTCTCCCGCGTCGTCCACGACGAGCCGCCGGACCGGGGAACGCGAGACGATCTCCAGGTAAATGCCGTGAAATGCCGCGATGTTCTGCTCGACCGTGAAGAGTTCGAGGGCTCGCGCGCGGGCCGCCGCGCCCAGGCGTGCACGCCGTTCGGGGTCGCGCAGCAGCGCCACGCACCCCTCGGCGAGCGCCCGCGGATTACGCGGCGGCACCACCAGCCCCGTACCGCCGATGACTTCGACGACCGCGCCGACGTCCGTGGACACGGTGGCTCGGCCGCAGAACATGGCCTCGACCAGGCTGATCGGGAAGCCTTCGACGACGCTCGAGAGGACGACCACGGCGCCGGACGCGTACGCCTCCGCGAGGCTCGGGACCTCCGGGTCGCCGATCTCCTCGAAGGACACCGGGTTGTCGCCGACCGCGTGCAAGCCCTCCGCCTCGTCGGGGAAGAGCTGGGCGGCCAGCGCTTTGCAGTGAGCCAGGTACAGCGCGCCCTCCGGACCGTCGGCGGGTGCGCCGACGATCCGCAGCCGGGTCTTCGGTGCCTCCTTGCGGACCTCGGCGAAGGAGTGCAGCAGTGAGATCAGGTCCTTGGCCGGCTCGATGCGGCCTACCCAGACCAGGGTGTCCGGCTCCGCGCATCCGGAACCGTCGGCCCGCTCGCCCACCTCCGCGAAGCGGGCGGCCTCCATGCCGGGGTAGACGGTGCGCAGTTTGGCGCGGTCGGCGCCGCAGCGCTCCTGCCAGCGGCGCGCGTGGGTGTTGCCGGGCGTGATAAGCGCGGCCCGGCGGTAGACCTCGGCGGCCAGCGCGCCGCGGAAGGCGGCGAGCAGCGCCCGTACCGCGGGGGACTCCTCGGCGGCGGAGGAGGCGAGGTAGTGCGCCCGCAACTGCACGCCGTACTCCGTGACCAGCAGCGGCACCCCGGCGAAGTGCAGGGCGAGCAGGCCGGGCAGGGCGGCCTCGCCACCGGCCGCCGCGTGACAGAGGTCGACCGAGCCGAGCCCGTCGTCCCCGTACCAGTCCAGCGAGAGGGGGCGCAGGGCGCGCTCGATGTGAGCGGCGACGGACAGCAGGTCGGGCACGCGCGCGGTACGCGCGGCACGCAGTGCGCCGGGCGCACGACAGGCGCGCTCCAGCACGCGCACGGCCCCCTCGGCGCGCAGCGCCCCGACCAGCCCGCCCTCGTCGCGGGCCAGTTCCGCGAGCCCGTACAGCGCACTGCCGAAACGGTCCGCCTCCACAGCGCCAGGGGCCTCCACACCGTCGGAGGCCTCCACACCGCCCGGGGCCTCCGAGCCGTCGAGGATCGCCGGTGCGGCACACACCGTCGCCACCAGTTCCCCGAAGCACTCGGCGAACCGCCGGCGCGCTCGTCGCCCGTGTACCACGCCGTCGTCCTCGGCCGTCCACAGCGGAGCCGTCCGGACCCGGCTGACCTGCGGCGGCAGCTGGATCCAGCCCTCGTCCTCCTGCCGCTCGCTGCGGCTGAGCGCGTAGATGTCGAACTCGTGCTGCCCGAGCCCGCGCACGAGCCGGTCGCACCAGAGTCTGGCGTCACCGCTCACATACGGATAGCCACCCTCCGTAAGCAGTCCGATGCGCACCAGTGCACCCCCGATCTCCCTATGGGGAGCCGCCGTTGACCCGGCGGCTCGCAGCGGGAAGAACGTATGCGTACATGGCGGTGGGGGGGGGGGGGGCGGGGGGTGGAGGGGGCCCGAACAGACGTACAAGGTTAAGGGATGTATGGTAA
>NZ_JBHVST010000070.1:37708-61767 GCF_042885015.1 Streptomyces sp. NPDC058086
TGGGGCACCCCCCGGTCACCGGGCGGCACGCAGGGGTAATTACGAAGGCTTCCAGGGGGGGGGCGCGACGGACGGTTGTCCATCGCGCCACCAAAAGGGGTGAACGGTCGTAACTTTCCCGTGCGGGTCGCGTTCCGTCGCGCTACGAGATCAAGCAGTCACGTTGCATCACACCGCCGTCAGTTGCCTCCGGACCGTCCGTCGCTGTGCCGCGACCTCCGGATCCAGTGCCGGTACGGCGGCCAGCAGCTGCTTGGTGTACGGGTCGCGCGGAGACTCGTACACCTCGTCGGCGGGTCCGTACTCGACGATCCGGCCGCGTCGCATCACCGCGACCCGGTCGCTGACCTGGCGGACGACCGCGAGGTCGTGCGCCACGAACACGAGCGCGAGCCCGAGTTCCCGCTGCAGTTCGGCGAGCAGGGCGACCACCTGGGCCTGGGTGGTGACGTCGAGCGCGGAGACCGGCTCGTCGCAGACGATGACACGTGGGTCGGCGGCGAGCGCCCGGGCGATGCCGACGCGCTGGCGCTGTCCGCCGCTGAACTCGTGCGGGTAACGGTCGTAGTGCGCCGCTTCGAGCCCAACGCGCTCCAGTAGTTCCCGTACGCGCCCCCGGATGCGCCCCTCCTCGTGTTCCCCGCGGGCGCGCAGCGGATCGGCGATCGACTCGCCCACGCTGCGGCGCGGGTTGAGGGAGGAGACGGGGTCCTGGAAGACCATCTGGACGTCCGGGCGCACGCCTCCGCCGGGCTTGATCTCCCCCGCCGTGGGCTCCAGCAGCCCCACGAGCATCCGTCCCAGGGTGGTCTTGCCGCTGCCACTCTCACCCACGATCCCGAGGGTCTCGCCCCGGTGGATCGTCAGCGACACGTCGTCGACGGCCGCGAACGCCTTCTTCCCGCGTCCGAATTCGCGCCGCAGGCCGCTCGCCTCGAGAACGACCTCCTCCGTCGCCTCGGAGCCGGTGCGCGGCGCGTCCACGCGGGGCACCGCGCCGAGGAGCTCCTGGGTGTACGCCTGCGCGGGCGCCCCCAGGACGGCGCCGACGAGGCCGTGCTCGACGGCCCGCCCGTGCCGCATGACCAGGATCTCGTCGACGCTCTCGGCGGCGACGCCCACGTCGTGCGTGACGAGGAGCAGGCCCATTCCGGTCTCCTCGCGCAGGGTGTGCAACAGGTCGAGGATCTGGGCCTGGACGGTCACGTCGAGGGCCGTGGTCGGCTCGTCGGCGATCAGCAGGTCGGGTTCGCAGGCCAGCGCCATCGCGATCAGCGCGCGCTGGCGCATTCCGCCGCTGAACTCGTGCGGGCGGGAGCGCGCCCGGCGCGCGGCGTCCGGGATGCCGACGCGGTCGAGCACCTCGACGGCACGCGCGCGTGCGGCGCGCCGGGAGGCCTTCACGTGCGCCCGGTACACCTCGGCGATCTGGTCGCCGACCGCGTAGTACGGGTCGAGGGACGACAGGGGGTCCTGGAAGACCATGGCGGACTTCCCGCCGCGCAGGCGCCGCAGTTCGGCGTCGGACGCCTCCTGTACGTCGATGCCGGCCACGCGCACCGAGCCGCCGACGTCGGCTCCCGTACCGCGGTGCAGCCCCAGGAGGGCCGAGGCGACCGTGGACTTGCCCGAGCCGGACTCGCCGACCAGCGCCAGGGCGGCGCCCTGCTCCAGGCTGAAGGAGAGGCCGTCCACAGCGCGCAGGGACCCGAACTCGACCGTCAGATCCGTGACGTCCACCAAGCTCATACGAGCACCACCCGTCGGTCTGCCACCGCGTACAGCACGTCCGCGACGGCGTTGGCGATGACCACGAAGAAGCCGATGACCAGGACCATGCCGACGACCACCGGCAGGTCGACGACGTTCACCGCGTGCACCAGCGCCTGTCCGATGCCGGGCAGTCCGAAGAGCGTCTCGGTGAGCACCGCGCCGCCGACCGCCGAGCCGACGTTGTTGGCGTTCAGCGCGATGATCGGCGCGAACGCCCCGCGCAGTGCGTGCCGCCCGATGATCGACCGCTCGCCGACGCCGTACGCCCGGAAGGTCCGGATGTGGTCCTCGGCGAGGGTCTCCAGCATCGCGGCCCTGGTCAGCCGGGCGAACGCGGCGGCCTCGATGAGGGCGAGGGAGAGCCAGGGCAGCAGCAGGTTCCAGGCCCACTGTTCGGGGTCGTCGGTGAGGCTGACGTACTGCGGGAAGGGCAGCAGTTGCAGCTGGCCGCAGACGACGATCATGAGCACCAGGCCGATCACGAAGACCGGCGTGGCGACGCCCGCGAGGGTGATGCCGGTCAGCACACGCTCGGTGAGCCGGCCGCGCCGCCACGCGGAGAGGATGCCGGTGCCGACGCCGAGGACCAGCCACAGCACCATCGCGCCGAACACGAGGGACAGACTGACCGGCAGCTTCGCCAGGATCAGCTGGGTGACCTGGGTGTCGCCCTGGTACGACAGCCCGAGACAGGGCGCCGAGCAGTGCTCCACCGAGGTGCCCGTGGAGAAGTCCTGGCCGACGAGGATGCCCTGCAGGAAGTGCCAGTAGCGCACGTACAGCGGGTCGTCGAGCCTCAACTGCTGGGCGACCTGGTGCACTTGTTCCGGAGAGCAGCGCGGGCCGCAGGTGATCTGGGCGACGTTGCCGGGGGTGGCGTAGAAGACGACGTAGACGATCACCGAGATGGCGAGCAGGGTGATCACGGTGCCGACGGCGCGGCGCAGGACGAATCCTCCGAAGCCGCTCATGCCTTGGCCTCCTTCTTGGCGCTCGCGTCCGCCGTGGCCTGCTTGGTACTCGCATCTGCCGTGGCCTTACTGGCGCTCGCGTCCGCCGTGGCCTGCTTGGTGTTCGCGTCCGCCTTGGCCTCCCGCTTGCGGCCCGTGCCGACGCGCAGGCGCGAGGCCGCGCGCGGGTCCAGGGCAGTGCGGACACCGTCGCCGAGGACGGTCAGGGCCAGCACGGTCACCAGGAGCGCCCCGGCGGGCAGCAGCAGGTACTGCGGGGCCGCCTGGTACCAGACGTCGGCGGCCGTGAGCATCTGACCCCAGGACGGTGTCGGGGGCTTCACTCCGACGCCGAGGAAGGACAGCGCGGCCTCGGCGGAGATGTTCATCGGCACGAGGAGCGCGGCGTAGGTGATGACGGGGGCGGCCAGTCCGGGCAGGAGTTCGCGGCGGGCGATGCGCCAGGTGTTCCAGCCGCTGAGCCGCGCGGCGGAGACGTAGTCCAGCCCTTTGAGAGTGAGGGTCTGGGCGCGCACGATCTTCGCGGTGTTGCCCCAGGCGATCAGGCCGATGACGAGCGCGACCAGCAAGGGCCGCGGGAAGCTGCTGGGCACGATCGCCAGCAGGGCCAGCGACATGATCATCAACGGCATCGCGACGAAGATGTCGGTGATCCGGCTCAACAGTTGATCGATCCATCGGTTGCCGAGTGCGGCCGCGACGCCCACCACGACACCGACGAGGACCTGTACGACGGTCGCCCCCAGCGCGACTCCCAGCGAGACTCGGGCGCCGTACACGAGCCGGGCGAAGAGGTCGCGGCCGGTCTGCGGTTCGACGCCGAGCCAGTGGTCGCCGCTGACGCCACCGAACGAGCCCACCGGAACGCCGCCGCGCGCGGAGTCGATCAGGGACGGGTGGTAGGTGGTCGGGTCCTGGCCCTCGATCGCCGTGAGCAGCGGGGCGGCGAGTGCGAGCAGGACGAGCAGTGCGACGACGGCCGCCGCGACGAGGGCGGCGCGCTGCGTGCGCAGCCGCCGCCAGAACTGACGGGCCCCCGAGGCCCCCGGGACGGACGCGGGGTCCGTCCCGGGGGCCTGAGAGGCGACGATTGCCTCGCTCACGGCGCTACTTCACCGCGACCTGGGAGATGTCCAGCACGCCGGTCCAGTCACTGATCACGATGTTCTTGACCGCGCTGCCGTACAGGCGCTTGTAGACGGGGTGGAACAGCGGCACGGTCAGGGCCTGCTCGCCGATCTTCTTGTCCAGTGCGCCCCAGCGCTTGGCGGCCTCGTCGAGATTCGTCAACTTGTTGATCGCGTCGATCTCGTCGTTGACGGACTTGTCGTTGAGGAGGCCGGTGTTGAAGTTCGCGCCGTCCTTGACGATCTGACGGCCGTCGAAGATCGGGGCCAGGAAGGGACCGCCGGAGGGCCAGTCGGCACCCCAGTGGGCGAGGAAGAAGCCCGGCTCGCTCTTGACGCTGTGGATCTTGTCCTTGTAGTCGTTGATCTCCAGACCCTGGAGCTTGACCGTGATACCGGCCTTCTTCAGGGCGTCCTGGAGGGCGGTCGCGATCTCCGGGCTGGTCTCGAAGTCCTTGTCGTTGGAGTGCGTGAGGGTGACGGTGATCCCGTTCGGGTGACCCGCCTCCTTCAGCAGCTCCTTGGCCTTGGCCGGGTTGCCGGACGCGCCCGCCGGGAAGTGGTCGTAGGGCGTGTAGCCGAAGGACTTCTGGTTGGGCAGGTACGTGGTCGCGGCCTCGGCCAGCGACGAACCACCCGCCGCGTTGATCACCGACGAACGGTCGACGGCGTATGCGATCGCCTGTCGCACCTTCGGGTCGTCGAACGGCTTCACCTTCGGGTTGAAGGCGATGTAGTTGGTGTAGCCGAAGTGCCCGGTGCCGACGCGTGCCGCCAGCGCCTTGTCACCCGTCACCTTGGCGAGCTCGGCCGGGCCGAGGTTGGTGTCCGTGGTGACGGCCGCCGCGTCCGCGCCCTGCGACGCGGACAGCCGCTGGTTGATCACGGAGGAGTCCAGACCCGACCGCACGTCGATCTTGTCCGGGTAGGCCTTGCGCTCGGCGTCGGTCGCCGCGGACCAGTACGTGTTGCGCGCCAGGGTGATCCGCTCGCCGTCGTTCTCGTTCTTGACGACCTTGTACGGGCCGGAGGAGATCGGGTGCTGCTCGTACTTCGTGCCCTTGTCCTTGGCCTTCGGGACCGGCGTGAACTGGGTCTGCGTGGCGAGGTAGGGGAACTCGCCCTCGGGCTTGTTCAGGTGGAAGACGATGGTCAGGTCGTCCGGGGTCTCGATCGAGGCGAGGCCCTTCTTGTCCTTGTACGGCCCCTGGTAGTCGGCGCCACCGATGAGCCAGTCCCGTAGGTAGGGGGCGCCGCCGGAGAGCTCGGCCGCGAAGGAGCGCTCGATGCCGTACTTGATGTCGGCGGAGGTGATCGGCGTGCCGTCCTCGTACTTGAGGCCCTTCTTCAGGGTGTAGGTCCACACGGTCGCGTTCTCGCTCGGGCGGCCGGTGTCGGTGGCGAGGTCGGGGACGACCTTGGCGCCGGCGGCGCCGCTCTCGCGGTTGCGCGTGGTCAGCGTACGGAAGACGAGGGAGGGGACATTGCCGCCGCCGGAGGTGTAGAGGCGCGCCGGGTCGAAGTCCTCCTGCGGGTTGGCGTTGAGGACGGTGAGCGTGCCTCCCTTCTGGGGCTTGGAGTCGCCACCGGCGCCCTTGGCATCGTTGTCCTTCGGCCCGCAGGCGGCCGCGCCCGCTGCCACGACCAGGGTGACGGATGCCGCGGCCACGCGGCGGGCTATGACGGACGGTTGACGCATCGGAAGACGACCTCTCGAATGATGAGACGGATTGACGAGGAGTGAGACGGAAGTGAACGGACGTCTGCCCCGGCGTCAGGTCGTCAAAAAGGTCGCGAAGTCGGAAAACCAGTGACCCATACGGTCACCTACGGTCACGACGGAAGCGGAAGTACGACGCACACGCCAAGGGCGGGCGTCAGCGACAGTCGATGTCTGCCACGCAGAGCGCGGTCACACCAATCAGCGCCAGCTCGATGGCGGCGCGACGGACGGCATGACTAGACCACATGCGCAAAAATATGAACGAACTTTCGGAGCATGTCAACGTGGCCCCAGTGGCCCCCGCGGCCCCTCCGTCAACTCCCCGGGTAGGGCCAGGGGTTGGCCCGACAGTGGATTCCGTCATGGTCGAGGAACTTGGTCTGCTGCTGCATGACGGGCGCGAGCTCGCCGTCCTTGTCGCAGGTGACATGGCCGTATCCGAGGCGGTGACCGACCTCGTGGTTGATGAGCATCTGCCGGTACGGGTGAATCGCGTCACCGTAGGTCTTGGAGCCCTGCGCCCAGCGGTACGCGTTGATCATCACGCGCTCGGTGGAGGCCGAGTCGCACGACACATTGTCCTCGGTCGTGTCCAGCCCGGACTTGGCACACCACTCGGCGGTAGTGCCGGGGCTGGCCAGCGTGATCACGAAGTCGGGCTTGCCGGTGTAGATCCGTTCGAAGGTACGGGCGCCGTTGTGGGCCCAACTCCGTTTGTCGTTCAGCGTCTTCTGCACAGCCTGCGCGAAGAGGGCGGCGTCGAGGCCGAGACCCCGCTCCACATCCACCCGGTACGTGTACTTCTGCCCCTTTCCGGGCGCCTTGTCGAACCCGGGGACGGCGTCGAACTTCCCCGAGCCCTTGAGGGTGGCGCTGAGCGCGTACCTCACACCCATCTTCTGGTCGTACGTCAGCGGTGTCGCGCTCGGCGTCACGGACGGGGTCGACCCGGTACCCCCGGGCGAGGTGGACGCGCGGGCGTCCAGGCCACCGTCGGCGGACTGCGTCTGCGCGGTGGCGTCGTGCCGCCCGGCGGCCACCTGTCCGGCCACCACTACGGCGAGCACGGTGGTGACGGCGGCCGCGGCGATTCCGGTGAACGCCCGCCCCTTGACGCCCTTGCCCTTCTCCGCCTCCTCGGTCCCCGGCTCGTCGCTCCCGGCCCTGCGCCCGTTCTCGCTCTCGCTCTCGCTCTCGCTCTCGTCGAAGGCGTCGACGTAGGCCTGCCGGAGCCCCGGGCCGGGCCCGAGCCCGGCGTCGGCCTCCTGCCGCTGCCGGGGGACGCGCGGTCCGGGTGCCCCCTGGGGCATGCCTTGGGGCGCCCCCTGCGGCATGGCCTGAGGCCCGCCGTCCTCGGCCCCCGCCGCCCGCGGGCCACCCCCGAACGCGCCCCAGCCACCGCCGGGTTCACGCTGCTCGGGGTGTCCCGCACGCGCCTGGGGCACCCCACGCACGGGGGTGCCGTCCGGCGACCGGGGCACCTCACGAGCGGGCGTACCGCCCGCCATACGGGGGATGCCGTGCGCGGGCGTCCCATCGGCGAACCGCGGGACACCATGCGCGGAGGTCCCATCCGGAAGACGCGGCACACCGTGCGCCGGAGTCCCGTCCGGATAGCGCGGCACACCGTGCGCCGGAGTCCCGTCCGGAAGACGCGGAACGCCCTGCGCCGGGGCCCCGTTCGCCAACCGCGGGATGCCATGGGCCGGCGTGCCATCGGGATAACGCGGGACACCATGCGCGGGGGTCCCATCCGGAAGACGCGGCACACCGCGGGCCGGAGTCCCGTCCGGACAGCGCAGGACACCGTGGGCCGGAGTCCCGTCCTGGGGGCGGGGAGCTCCGGGCGGCGGAGTGCCGCTCGGCGCGGGGCGTCGAGGCCCCGGTGGCTGTGGGCCCAGGGGGCCGCGCGTGGCCCCCTGCGGCGAGGTCGCCGCCGGACCCGTACCCGGCGCCACCCCTTGAGCCGTGCCCGGTGCGGCACCGGGTGCCGGAACCCTCGGCATCTCCCCCGTGTCGCTCTTACCGGCCCGCCCCCGGCGACTGTGACGTCCCACGCCCCGCCTCAGCTCCCCGCGTCCGCGCCGGCCGGTGACGCCAACTCGCCTGATTCCGCGAGGAGTTCACGGAACGCCGAGGCCACCGTCTCCGGGTACTCCATCATCGCGACATGCCCCGCGTCCGGCAGCGACAGCAGCCGGGAGTCGCGGAAGGCGCGCGCCGCGCGGCGGGCCATGCGGTAGGCGACGAGCTGGTCGCGGCCGCCGTAGACGAGCAGCGTCGGCGCGAGCACCCGCTCGGCCTGGCGCCACAGCCCGTGCTGGCCGCCCAGCGTGTACGCGTTCACGAGGCCGCGCGACGAACGCGCCATGGCGTCCCAGAAGTAGGGCAGCGCGAGCCGCCGCTCCATCTCCTCGACCGCGTCGCGGAACCCCTCGGGCGTCACCATGCCGGGGTCGCCGTAACAGAGCGCCATGACCCCGCGGACGCGCTGCTCGGCGCTCCAGTCCTTGGTGAGCCGGGTGAACATCCGCGCCACCCCCGGCACCGAGAGCAGCGCGGTCGGCCACGCGGTGCGCTGCGCGCGGATCTCCGGGAGCGCGGGCGAGATCAGCGTGAGCGTCTCGACCAGGTCGGGGCGTACGGCGGCGACGCGCGTCGCGACCGCTCCGCCGAGCGAGTTCCCGAAGAGGTGCACGGGACCGCGCTCGGCCGCGTCGAGATAGCGGATGACCGCGCGCGCGTGCCCGGTCACCGAGTAGTTGCCGTCGTCCGGCGGCGGCGAGTCCCCGAAGCCGGGCAGATCGAGCGCCTCGCTGTCCACGAGCCCGTCGAGCAGCGGCATCAGCGCCGACCAGTTCTGCGAAGAACCGCCCAACCCATGGACGTACAGGGCGGGCGGCAGTCCCTCGCGCGCGGGTGGTCTCGAACGCACGGTCAGGGTGATCCCGGGCAGACCGACCGATCGCAGGCGCTCCCCCTCCGCGACCCGGACGGTCCCGACCCTCGGCGTGACGGTGGTGGCCAGCGCGGCGGGCAGCTCGGTCGAAGACATGCGGCAATGTTACGAGACGATCACGCAGTGGTTCATGTGTTCGCTGTCACAGATCGTGCGCGGATCGTCTAGCGCCTCGATCGGGTGTCTCCTAGGCTTCGAACGAGGGCACTCGTACGTACGTCAGGATCCGAACCTCAGGATCCGTACACGAAGAGCGCACTCGCACCGCTCGGGAAGAGGAACCATGACAGTCGACCCGACAGACCCCGAGACCTTCGACGACCGGTTCCGGGAGATCGTTGACCCGGAAGCCCCGGAGGCGGATCTCGCCGAGCAGCTCAGCGAACTGGATCCGGTGGACGACATCGACCCGGAACCCCCCGGTGACCCCCTCAACGCCAACGAGGCCGACCTCGCCGAGCAGGCCAGGGTCGTCCGGCTCAACGAGGACGACTACAGGGGATGACCCCATGTGACCGGACCCCGCCGACCAGCGGTATCCGGCACTGCTTCACGCCCTTCTCACCCCGTTCGTCACCCTCTGTGTCGTTATCGCACGCGTCCGGTCCGTGAAATTCTGCGCTCGCACCGCGCACAGCGGGGTTACCGAAAAGTACGATGGCGGCGCGGCGCACACCGCATGTGGACAATTTTGGGAGGCGGCGTGACAGCCATCGAGCAGACAGAGGCGGCACGCCCGCGGGGCACTCGCCTGCCGCGCCGTGCCCGACGCAACCAGCTCCTCGGCGCCGCCCAGGAAGTATTCGTTGCGCAGGGGTATCACTCGGCCGCCATGGACGACATCGCCGAGCGCGCGGGCGTCAGCAAGCCGGTTCTCTACCAGCACTTCCCGGGCAAGCTCGACCTGTACCTCGCACTGCTGGACCAGCACTGCGAGTCCCTGCTGCAGGCGGTACGGACGGCGCTCGCGTCCACCACGGACAACTCGCTGCGCGTCCGCGCCACGATGGACGCCTACTTCGCGTACGTCGAGGACGACGGCGGCGCCTTCCGGCTCGTCTTCGAGTCCGACCTGACGAACGAGCCCGCGGTCCGCGAGCGCGTCGACAAGGTCACGCACGAGTGCGCGGAGGCGATCTGCGAGGTCATCGCGGAGGACACCGGTCTCTCTCGTGCCGAGTCGATGCTCCTGGCCTCGGGCCTGGGCGGCCTCGCACAGGTGGTGGCCCGCTCCTGGCTGCACAGCGACCGCAGCGTCCCGCGCGACCAGGCGGTGCAGCTGCTGACGTCACTGGCCTGGCGGGGTATCGCGGGTTTCCCGCTGCACGGCACCGATCACCACTGACGGACGCCTGACCGTCTCTTTGTTCCCGTCCGCTGTTCGCTCTTGGCGTTCTCGGCCGGAACGTGCACGTCCCCTCACCGGGCTAATGTGTGCAGCGTACGGCGCGGAGAGACGCGCACATGACTGACCGTCGGAGGGACAAAGCCGTGGAGGTCAAGATCGGCGTGCAGCACGCGCCCCGCGAGATCGTTCTGGAGAGCGGTCAGACCCCGGAAGAGGTCGAGCGCGCGGTGTCCGAGGCGCTGGCCGGCAAGTCGCAGCTGCTGAGCCTCGTGGACGACCACGGCCGCAAGGTCCTGGTTCCGGCCGACCGCCTCGCGTACGTGGAGCTCGGCGAGCCCACGCAGCGCAAGGTGGGATTCAGCGCGCTGTAGTTCAGGCGAGCGGAAGGGGCCCGGTGACACTGTCGCCGGGCCCCTTCGCATGGGCGGAACAGGCCCCTGCGCGCGGCCCCTCCGCGCGCGTCGTGTCGGACCCGTACACGTGGTCTCACCACCACGGATGGCGCACAGAACATCCACAGGGGAGGATTGCGTTCCGCACCTCGGGGGTAGACCCGCTACGACCGATTTGCACCGGCCGTGCGGGAGGGACCCTCACCATGTTCTTGGAAGCGCTCGGCGCCGCGATGCTCGGTCTCGCCCTGGCATGGTGGGCCGCGTACCGACTGCCGCACCGACTGCCGAGCCGCGGCCTGGTCCTGTCGACCGGTGTCGCCGGAGCCCTGTTCGGGGCCTTCCTGACGCACACGGCGCTCGGATCCGGCCACTTCCTGGTCATCCTCGCCGGCGCCGCGATCGTCTGCGCCGCGCTGCTGTCACTCCTGCTGCGCCCCGCGGAAAGATTTCGCCGCCGCTCGGCGACGGCGTGACCGAAGCGGGCGACGGCGAAACTCCTGAGGACGACAAGCCCCGAGACGGTCGGGGAAACGGGGGAAACCGGGTCTAGGCAGCCAGGCCCAGTGCCGCCATCCGCTTGGTGTGGGCCTCGGTGATCCGCGAGAACATCCGGCCGACCTCCGCGAGGTCGAACCCGTCCGCCACACCACCCACGAGCATCGTCGACAGCGCGTCGCGGTCCGCGACGACCCGCTGCGACTGCGACAGCGCCTCGCCCATCAGCCGCCGCGCCCACAGCGCGAGCCGGCCGCCCACGCGCGGGTCCGCGTCGATGGCGGCGCGCACCTTCTCGACGGCGAAGCTCGCGTGCCCGGTGTCGTCGAGGACGCTGAGCACGAGCCCGCGCGTGTCGGCGTCGAGGCGTGCGGCGACCTCCCGGTAGAAGTCACTGGCGATCGAGTCGCCGACGAACGCCTTGACGAGGCCCTCCAGCCAGTCCGAGGGGGCCGTCTGCCGGTGGAAGCCGTCGAGCGCGGCGACGAACGGTTCCATCGCCTCGGTCGGCTCCGCGCCGACCGAGGCGAGCCGGTCCCGCAGCCGCTCGAAGTGGTGGAACTCGGCCGACGCCATCTTCGCCAGCTCCGCCTTGTCACTGAGCGTCGGGGCCAGCTTCGCGTCCTCCGCGAGCCGCTCGAAAGCCGCCAACTCTCCGTACGCGAGCGCTCCGAGCAGGTCCACGACCGCGGCGCGGTACTGGGGGTCGGCGGCGGCCGTGTCCCAGTTCTGCGCGGCGACTCCGGTGGCCGCGGGGGTGGTCTTGTCGGTGGCCTCGGCGGACCGGTCAGCGGCGTTGTCAGGCGTCGTCATGAAGCGCACAATAGCCCGCTCGACGCAACAGGGAAGTCCCTGGTCAATCAGTGTGACGACGACTACGTGACCAAATCGGCCATCGCATATGCGCGATTCCGGGGTATGGTGGTAATGCGCCCGGCGAGTATTCGACGGGCCGCACGAATGAGGATGCCCGGTCGGTGGCCCGATCGGCTCCGACCCGACAGCCCTCCTCGTCCGTACGGCACATTGCGTACGACATCCGGAGGGAACCCTCAGCGGTACGAGAGCTCGAGCGTCGGCAGTGGTCCCATGCCACTCGGCCCGCCCGTCAAGAGCGGCCGACGTCCCCGGCACGGTCCCCGACACGACCCCCGCGCTCGCCTCGCACCGCGTACACAGAAGAGGCAGCACCCTGACTACGACTTTCCGAGAGCTCGGAATCCTTCCCGAGACGGCCGAAGCCCTTGAAGCCGTCGGCATCATCACCCCCTTCCCCATCCAGGAGATGACGCTCCCCGTAGCCCTTTCGGGCTCCGACGTCATCGGCCAGGCCAAGACCGGCACCGGCAAGACGCTGGGCTTCGGCCTCCCGCTCCTCGAGCGTGTCACCGTCCCCGCGGACGTCGAGGCGGGCCGGGCCCAGCCCGAGCAGCTCACCGACGCCCCGCAGGCCCTCGTCGTCGTCCCGACGCGCGAGTTGTGCACCCAGGTGACCAACGACCTGCTGACCGCCGGCAAGGTCCGCAACGTACGCGTTCTCGCCATCTACGGCGGCCGGGCGTACGAGCCGCAGGTCGAGGCCCTCAAGAAGGGCGTCGACGTCATCGTCGGCACCCCGGGCCGACTGCTGGACCTCGCGGGCCAGAAGAAGCTCAACCTCAAGCACATCAAGGCGCTCGTCCTCGACGAGGCCGACGAGATGCTCGACCTGGGCTTCCTGCCCGACGTCGAGAAGATCATGAACATGCTGCCGGCCCGCCGTCAGACCATGCTGTTCTCGGCGACCATGCCGGGTGCGGTCATCGGTCTCGCGCGTCGCTACATGTCGCAGCCCACACACATCCGCGCCACGGCGCCGGACGACGAGGGCGCGACGGTCCGCAACACCGCGCAGTTCATCTACCGCGCGCACAACATGGACAAGCCCGAGCTGGTCGCGCGCATACTGCAGGCCGACGGCCGCGGGCTCGCGATGGTGTTCTGCCGCACCAAGCGGACGGCGGCGGACCTCGCCGACCAGCTCCAGCAGCGCGGCTTCGCCTCCGGCGCGGTCCACGGCGACCTCGGCCAGGGTGCCCGCGAGCAGGCACTGCGCGCGTTCCGCAACGGCAAGGTCGACGTCCTCGTCTGCACCGACGTCGCCGCCCGCGGCATCGACGTCGAGGGTGTCACGCACGTCATCAACTACCAGTCCCCCGAGGACGAGAAGACGTACCTGCACCGCATCGGCCGTACGGGCCGCGCGGGCGCCAAGGGCATCGCGATCACCCTCGTCGACTGGGACGACATCCCGCGCTGGCAGCTCATCAACAAGGCGCTGGACCTCGGCTTCAGCAACCCGCCGGAGACGTACTCGACGTCCCCGCACCTCTTCGAGGAACTGAACATCCCGGCCGGCACCAAGGGTGTCCTGCCGCGCTCCGAGCGCACCCGCGCCGGCCTCGCGGCCGAAGAGGTCGAGGACCTCGGCGAGACCGGCGGGCGTGGCGGTCCGCGCGGCCGCGGTGGCCGTTCGTCGGCGCCGGCGCCCGTGGAGCGCGAGCGTGAGCGCACGCCCCGCCGCCGTCGCCGTACGCGCAACGGTGGCGCGCTGGAGGAGACGTCCACGACGCCCACTCCGGAGGCGACCACCGAGCCCGCCGCCGCGGAGGCCAGCGAGCCCCGCACCCCGCGCCGCCGTCGCCGTACGCGCGCCGGGGGTACGGCGGAGACGGTGGCGGCTGTCGCCACGGTCTCCGAGCCGTCGGTGAGCGAGGCCCCGCAGGCCGCGGAGACCGCGGTCGCCACGGCCGAGGGCGTGGTCGAGGCCACGCCGGAGGACGCGGTCGCGAAGCCGCGTCGCCGTCGGACCCGTAAGACGGCGGAGGCCGCTCCCGCCCCGGTCGAGACCGTGGCCGTGGTCGCGGAATCCGCGCCCGTCGTGGAAGCCGTCGCCGAGGCCGTCGCGGAGGCTCCGGCCAAGCCGGTTCGTCGCCGGACCCGCAAGGCCGCCGAGGCCGTCGTCGACACGGCCGAGGGCGTGGTCGAGGCCACTCCGGAAGCCCCCGCCACCAAGCCGCGGCGTACGCGGGCCAAGGCCACGGCCGAGGCGCCCGCCGAAGCGGCCGTGGACAGCGCGGAGGCGGTGGCGGCCAAGCCCGTCCGTCGACGCACCCGCAAGGCCGTCGCGGAGACCGTCGACGCCGTCGCGACCGTCGAGACCGAGATTCCGGCGCAGACCGCCGCCGTCGTCGAGGCCCCGGAGGCCAAGCCGCGGCGCCGTACCCGCAAGGCCGTCGCGGAGACCGCGGAGGTCGCGGTCGACACGGCGGAGGGTGTCGCCGAGGCGCCGGTCGCCAAGCCGCGGCGTACGCGCAAGGCGGCGGTGGCCGTGGTGGACGCGGTCGAGGCCGCGGCAGAAGCCCCCGCCACCAAGCCGCGGCGTACGCGGGCCAAGGCCACGGCCGAGGCGCCCGCCGAAGCGGCCGTGGACAGCGCCGAGGCGGTGGCGGCCAAGCCCGTCCGTCGACGCACCCGCAAGGCCGTCGCGGAGACCGTCGAGGCGGCGATTCCCGCCCAGTCGGCCGCCGTTGACGAGCCGGAGGCCAAGCCGCGTCGGCGTACGCGCAAGGTCGTGGAGCCCGCGGTCGCCGCGGACGCGGCGCCGGAGGCGGCAACGCCCCGTCGGCGTACGCGCAAGGCGGCGGCTGCCGCGGAGCCCGCGGAGAGCTGATCCTCAACCCGATGGCCCGGTCCCACATGCGGTGGGGCCGGGCCATCGGCGTTCTCCCCCGGGTGTGTTTGTTGCCTGCCGTCCGGTGGGGGCTGGTCGCGCAGTTCCCCGCGCCCCTGAGGCACGGGGCTGCGCCCCCGGTGCCCCATCGGCCTGACGGCCTCGCCCTCACACGCCGGATGAGCTGAGGCTTTCAGGGGCGCGGGGAACTGCGCGATCAGCCCCCGCCCACCCGCAGTCGGACAACTACGGGCATGCGGGGATCCGGGGCGCAGCCCCGCCCGATAACCTCGGGGCATGAGCAGGCCCCCCTCCTTCGCGCCGCCCGCCGGTGTCCGTGCCTACCGTCTCCGCACCGCCCGCGGCGAGTTCGCCGCGCTCGACGCCGCGCCGCAGGCGCAGCTCAAGGGAACCGTGCTGCTGCTGCCGGGTTTCACCGGCAGCAAGGAAGACTTCATCGCGCTGCACGAGCCGCTCGCGGCGCGCGGGTACCGTACCGTCGCCGTGGACGGCCGCGGGCAGTACGAGAGCGACGGTCCCGAGCACGACGAATCGGCCTACGCGCAGGCCGAGTTGGCGAAGGACGTGCTCGCGCAGGCGGCAGCGGTCGGCACCCCCGTGCACCTCGTCGGCCACTCCCTCGGCGGACTGGTCGCCCGCGCCGCTGTCCTCCTCGACCCGGCCCCCTTCGCCTCACTCACCCTCATGGCCTCGGGCCCCGCCCAGATCTCCACCTCCCAGCAGCAGCGCGTCAAACTGCTCCGGGACGCCCTCGCCGTGATGGACATGGCCCAGGTGTGGGACGCCATCCAGGCGATGGAAACGCCGGAGGAGACCGACACCGGTGATCTCGACGGTGGGCTGGACGACCGCGAGGACCTGCGGCGCCGCTGGCTGCGCACCCGACCGGCGCAGCTGATCGCGACGGGCCGTCAGCTGTGCACGGAGCCCGACCGCGTCGCCGAGCTGGCCGCCGTACGCCTGCCCAAGCATGTGCTGTCCGGCGCGTTCGACGACACCTGGCCGGTGCCGCTCCTGGACGACATGGCCGTACGCCTCAAGGCCCGGCGCACGGTCGTACGAGGAGCCGAGCACTCCCCGAACACGGACCAGCCCGAGCAGACGGCCCTCGCCCTCGCCAAGTTCTGGGACCACACGGACCAGTAACCGGGGGGCGGGCCGGTAGGAGCTAGTACTGCGCCTGCAAGTGCTCCCAGAACCCGTCGCGCAGCGCGCGGCGCAGGTCCGCCTGGCCCCGCAGGGAGTACTGCAGCAGCCCCTCGGCCTCGACCAGCAGATCCTGGTCTACCGAGCCGGGCAGGTAGGGGTGGCCGGGCAGCAGCTCCACCAGCGCCTCGCGCCCCCGCGCGGCCAGCCACTTCGCGGCGATCTGGGCGCCCACGAACCGCACGTCCTCGCGGGTGGGCCGGCTCGCCGCCGTCGGGTCGTAGGTCGCGGAGGTGCGCCGGGACACGTACGGCTTGAAGAATTCGAGGTCGAACGTGCGCTGGCTGTCGACCTCCCACAGCAGCGGCTCGGCCTGGTTTCGGCCCTCGGGCGCCTCGATGCCCCAGAGGTGGACCCGCGCCCCGTACCCCTGTGCCGCCTCGACCGCCGACACCAGGTCCTCGTCGCCGCCGAGCAGCGCGGCGTCACTGATGGCGCGGTGCCGGGCGAGGGACTCCAGGTCGGAGCGGATGAGGGAATCCACGCCCTTTTGCTGGTTGTTGGCGTTGAGGTTGCCCAACCGGACCTTCACGTCCGGGAGTTCGGCGATCGACTGCTGTTCCGCGGTGTGGATACGACGGCGCGCGCCGTCGTACCAGTAGACGCGCAGCAGCCTGCTGTCGGCGAAGATGGTGCGGGCCCTGTCGATGAGCGCCTCGATGAGGCCTTCGGCGTCGAGGTCGAAGGCGCGGCGGTCCTCGGTCCCGGCGACGAGCCGCCCCGCGGCCGCGTACAGGTATCCGGCGTCGACGAAGATCGCATGGGTCGAGGGCGTCTTCGCCACCTCGGCGAGCATGCGCTGGAGCAGCTCGTTCGTGCGGTCGATGCGGGCGCTGAGCGCCGCGTGGTCGTCGTTCATCACCTCCATTGTCCCGGCGGTCACGCTGCGAACACAACCGGTCCCGTTCAGTCTCCTTCAGACTTCTTACCCGACAGTAATTAGGTTCTCGAAAAATTTCCTTAGCGTAGGGAATGTTTGTAACACGCACCCCGTTGAATACGAACGGAAGCGTGAGCACCGACGTCTCGCGCACCAGACGCCAGTAGTTCTCCTCAGGAGGATGACCAGACGAAGGGAGAAGCCCATGCGCTTCGAAATCATGCGACTCGACGATGTCGACGGCACGCCCGTGGACACCACCGTTGTAGACGCCGCCTCCGTCAACCGGATCGTTCAGCAGGCCGCCGCCATCGGGCAGCGACTGTGGATCCGCCCGGCCGAATCGTCCGCTTCATAACATTTCAGAGCAGTTCGAAGCAGTCACGGAGCAGTTCACCTCCGGGCGGACGCCTTCAGATTTCAAAGCCCCGTACGGCACGATGCCGTACGGGGCTTTGCGCGTTCTCACACGCTCACGGTCAGCTCGCCCGGATCACCTGGGTGATCCCGTTGATGATCTGCTGCACGGCGATCGCGGACAGCATCATGCCCGCGAGCCGGGTCACCAGCACGACACCGCCGTCCTTGATGACGCGGATGATCAGCAGCGAGTAGCGCATGACCAGCCACAGGACGACGTGGATGGCGAGGATCGCGGCCCACACGGACACCTGCGTGGCGACGGTGTCGGCCTTCTGGACCGCGAGGATCACCGACACGATCGCGCCGGGGCCCGCGAGCAGCGGCATGCCGAGCGGTACGAGGGCGACGTTGACGTCCTTGGTCTGCTTGGGCTCGTCGGTCTTGCCGGTCAGCAGGTCGAGGGCGATCAGCAGGAGCAGCAGCCCGCCCGCGATCATCAGCGCGGGCACGGACACATGCAGGTAGTCGAGGATCTGGTGACCGAGGAGGCCGAAGACGGCGATCACCCCGCCGGCCACGCAGACGGCCTGAAGGGCCATCCGCTTCTGCACCTTGGCGGGGCGTCCCGCGGTGAGCGCGAGGAAGATCGGGGTGATCCCGGGGGGATCCATGATGACGAAGAGGGTGAGGAAGAGGGAGCCGAAGACGGCGACGTCGAACATGAGTGAGTGAGGCCTTGCGAAGGTGGGGAGATCGGCGCGGCGAGATCAGCCGCCACCGCTGGGGAAAGGCGTTCCGCCGGGCGGAACGGAGGCACACGACGGCCTGCGTCGTGCGCTTTGCCGGGCGCCTTGTCGAGCGCTTTGTCAGGCGCTTTGTCAGGCGCTTTGTCAGGCGCTTCGAGGAACCCGGGGCGTGAAGGCGGGCGTCAGGCTCCGCCGGCGCCCGGCACGGGGAACGCCCCGGTCGCCCGCCGGGTGATCTCGCCGTACACCTCGGGGTCGGTGGTGAACTCCCCGAGCACACAGGTCTTACGGCTGCCGTGGTAGTCGCTGGACCCGGTGGCGAGCAGTCCCAGCTCGGCGGCGAGGCCGCGCAGCCGGGCGCGGGTGGCCGGCTCGTGGTCCATGTGGTCCACCTCGATGCCGTCGAGGCCGGCGGCGGCCAGGTCGGCGATCGCGGACTCCGGCACGGTCCGGCCGCGCTTGGCGGCGGCCGGGTGCGCGAAGACGGTCACGCCGCCCGCGGCCTTGACGAGGCGGATCGCCTCGAAGGGGTCGGTCTCGTGCTTGGGCACGTAGGCCCGCCCGCCGTCGGCCAGCCAGTCCTCCGTGAAGGCGTCGGAGACGCTGTCCACGACCCCCAGCTCGACCAGGGCGGAGGCGACGTGCGGCCTCCCGACGGATCCCTCGCCCGCGATGCGCGCGACCTGCTCCCAGGTGACCGGCACACCGAGCTCCTGGAGCTTGGCGACCATGGCCCGGGCGCGCGGCACGCGGTCGTCGCGCACCAGCTCGCGTTCGGCGAGCAGCCCGGGCTCCTCGGGGTCGAAGAGGTAGGCCAGCATGTGCATGCTGACGCCGTCGAGGCGGCAGGAGAGCTCGGCGCCCGTGACGAGGGTGAGCCCCTCGGGCAGCGCGGCCAGCGCCTCGGCGTATCCGCGGCTGGTGTCGTGATCGGTCAGCGCGACGACGTCGAGACCGGCAGCGCCGGCGTTGCGCACCAGTTCGGCGGGGGTGTCCGTGCCGTCGGACGCGGTGGAGTGAGTGTGCAGATCGATACGCACGACGCGGACTCCAGGCGGTGACGGGGTGGCAGGGGACGCTCAAGCATAACGGGAGTTCCGAGCGCCTTGTCACACCCGCAAGTACCGGGCGCCCCCTACAACCAACCTGTGCGAAGCATCCCGTCAGGGGCGCGGGGAACTGCGCGCTCGGCCAACGACAACCCGCACGCATCCACCCACCCAAGGCGCCCCTACACCCAGCGGAGCGCTACGGCTCCAGGATCCGCGGCGACAACGCCCCGCACGGCAGCAGATCCATCTCCGCCCCCGCATCCCGCAGATCCGTCAGCACCAGCTCGTCGTACATCAGCAGCCCCGACTGCTCGGGCCACACCACCGCCCACACCCACAGCCCCAGCGCCTCGCCCGCGAAGACGGCACGGTCGTCGGGACTGCCGGCCACATGCCAGAGCGGGGTCGGGCGGCCGGCGGCGAGGACCTTCGCCTGCGGCGGTTTCTCGACGCTCATGTACGGCCCCGGGTCGGGTCCTTCGATGCCCGCGTAGCGCGCGCCGAGGCCGACGCCGAGCTCCTCGGCGACGATGATCAGCTCCCCGATGCCGCCGAGTGGTCCGGGGCCCGAGCAGGCCACGGCTGTCGCACGCCCCCCGCTGCGATCGTCACCGGCGAAGGCCGCGCCGGTGAACAGCCAGCCGACCGGCAGCGGCCACGGCATCCACACCGGCACCTGGGCACGGTGCACCACCACACCGAGGGCCTCGACGCTGGGCGGGATCACGGGCTGCAGCGGATGCACGGTCCCGTGCACATCGCACTGCCAGGAGTCGGCAAAAAGGCCGGGAGCCCTGACCCGGCCACCACACTTCGGGCAACTGGGTTCGCCCCTCATAGAGCCCCACGGTCCTCCCCGTCTTTCGTCGCGTCAAGGACGATCACCCGTCCGGAGTGTGCCGGTCACCCGATGGAACTAGATGCAGCTTGCATTAATTAGCCCTTCTAACTTATTATGTGTATACGCCAACGATCTGGCCATCGATCCACGGCCACCGATCTCTCCACACGCAGTCGAGGAGCGAGCATGATCAACAACACGGGAGGTCCCGCCGAGGGGGACACATTCGACGCCGGTGCGGGCAGCATCCTGCGGCAGCCGAAGGCCGTCTGGGCGACCGCCGGCGCGTCCGTCGTCGCCTTCATGGGCATCGGGCTCGTCGACCCGATCCTGCCCTCCATCGCCAAGGGCCTGGACGCCACCCCGAGCCAGGTCTCGCTGCTCTTCACCTCGTACTTCCTGATCACCGCGGTCGCGATGCTGGTGACCGGCTTCGTCTCCAGCCGTATCGGCGGCAAGAAGACCCTGCTGCTCGGCCTCGCGCTCGTCGTGGTCTTCGCGGGGCTCGCGGGCACATCCGGCTCGGTCGGCGAACTCGTCGGCTTCCGGGCCGGCTGGGGCCTGGGCAACGCACTGTTCGTCTCCACCGCCCTCGCCGTCATCGTCGGCGCGGCGGCGGGCGGCAGCGCCGCGGCGATCCTGCTCTACGAGTCCGCGCTCGGCCTCGGCATGGCGTGCGGGCCGCTGCTCGGCGCCCTGCTCGGCAACGCCAGCTGGCGCTACCCCTTCTTCGGCACCGCGTTCCTGATGGCGGTCGGCTTCCTGTGCATCACGGCGTTCCTGAAGGAGCAGCCGAGGCCCGCGAAGAAGACCTCACTGCTCGACCCCATCAAGGCGCTCGGCCACGGCGGCCTCGCCTCGGCGGCCGTGTCGGCGTTCTTCTACAACTACACGTTCTTCACCGTGCTGGCCTTCACCCCGTTCGTGCTGAACATGACCCCCTACAAGTCGGGCGCCGTGTTCTTCTGCTGGGGCCTGCTGCTCGCCGTCTTCTCGGTGATCGTGGCGCCGCGGATGCAGGCACGGTTCGGCTCGCTCAAGGTGCTGGGCGGCTCCCTGGTCCTGCTCGCCGCCGACGTGCTCGTGCTCGGGTACGGCAACCACACCGCGGCCGTGGTCTGCACGATCCTGTCGGGCGCCTTCATCGGCGTGAACAACACCGTCTACACCGAGCTGGCGCTCGGCGTGTCGGACGCGCCTCGCCCGGTGGCGAGCGCCGGCTACAACTTCGTCCGGTGGTTCGCCGCCGCGGCCGCGCCCTACTTCGCGCCGAAGATCGAGGAGTGGAGCGACATCCACATCCCGTTCGTGGTCGCCGCGATCACCGCCGTGATCGGCGCGGTCGTGGTCTACGTACGACGGAACGCGCTCTCCCACGAGGCCGAGGAGCTCCAGCCGAAGCACGCCGCCGAGGACAGCGTGACCGTGTTCGCCGGCTGACTGTTTTCGGCCAGGAAACCGACCTTGGTCTCAGGTCGGCGGGAAATGACGGGCAAGAAGTACTCAATCCAGCGGAACGGACTTGCGCGAGGGATCGCGCAGGTCCGTTCCGCCGTTCAGCCATCGTTCCTGAAGGGCCCCGGCGCCGTGCACGCGCTTCCACGCGGCCTCGTTCGGCGTCATCGGGAGCAGTGGCAGGAACCGTACGGGATCGGCGGGCGCGTCCAGCTCCAGGTCCTCGACCAGGCCACCGGACTCCGCGACCAGGACCGAGGTGAACGGTGCGCCGGGCCACAGCGCCCCGCCCACGTCGAGCGAGGCACCGGGGGCCACGATCAGCCCCTCGACCTGCGGGGACGCGGCGAGCACGGCGAGCGGGCGGAGCACCTTGTCGGTGTCGGCGGCGCCGGGGCGGACGGACAGGACCAGCTCCGCGCGCGGGCCCTTCACCGGGTCGGCGAGGACCGCCGTGGGGTCCGCCATCGGCTGGGCGGACATACCGAGCGTGGCGTAGCGGACGACGTCACCCTCTGTGAAGCGCAGCACTTCGATGCGGTCGGTGCCGAGGAAGGTGACCGCGGCCCGGGCGTCGGGTTCGCCCAGCGCGGAGCGCAACCGGGCCTCGACCAAAGGAAGAACATCAGCCATGAGCCGAGCATAGAACTCGTCAGTAACGGGCAAAGCGGCGGCTTGACGCTTCAGTGCGCTGATAGTCTTGGCCGCTGGTCGGGGCAGCACGCAGAAGCGTCGCTCTCAAGCTCCGACGCACTGAGACTGACTGTCTTCCCCACGGGGGGAGCCAGCTCCCCCACGGGGGATGGATCGTCCCTCACGGGGGACCGACCGGAGGAGGTGGGGCTGCAATGGACCGAAGTCGACCTGGCAGTACCACCCGCTCTTCCGGTCGCTGAAGTTCTGTAGCTGGTTCCAGCCGCTCCCTGGCTCCCGTAGCTCTGTCGGCTGCTTCCTCCTGCAAACGTGTGCATACGTGTCAGCGTTGTCCCGGTGCACCACGGAAGAGCGCTTCGTTTCCGCCTGATCCATCCGATCTGTCTGATCTGAATCAGTAGCGAAGCTGCCACCGCGACGGTGCGGTGCTCCCCGCTTTGTGGACGTGCCAAACATCCGCAGTCAGGACGTCCCCATTCCGGGTAGTTCCAACCGTCGTCGGTCGCCTCCGTTGCGAAGGAGCCCGTCATGTCGATGATCCGTGACCTGCGTGCCGCGGTCCGTCCCCGTCCCTCGCTGCGCAAGGACAGTGGCTCGTACGACCACACCCGCGCCCCCGGGACCAACTCCGCCGTGGTCGACTGCGCCGTCTACCGTGACGGTGCCCGCGTCCAGACCCCCGAGCCGCTGACGCCCCAGGAGGCGATGCGGCTGGTGCACCGCGACGGCGGCTTCGTGTGGATCGGCCTGCACGAGCCCACGGAGGCCGAATTCGCCGGTATCGCGGGCGAGTTCGGGCTGCACCCGCTGGCCGTCGAGGACGCCGTCCAGGCCCACCAGCGGCCCAAGCTGGAGCGCTACGACGACTCCCTGTTCACCGTCTTCAAGACCATCCACTACGTCGAGCACGACGAACTCACCGCCACCAGCGAGATCGTGGAGACCGGCGAGGTCATGTGCTTCACCGGGCGGGACTTCTTCATCACCGTCCGGCACGGCGGGCAGGGCTCGCTGCGGGCGCTGCGGCACCGGCTGCAGGACGACCCCGAGCTGCTCGCCAAGGGGCCCTCCGCCGTGCTGCACGCCATCGCCGACCACGTCGTCGACGGGTACATCGCGGTCGCGGACGCCGTGCAGGACGACATCGACGAGGTGGAGACCGAGGTCTTCTCGCCGGGCCGCAAGGGCACCCCGCGCGGCACGGACGCCGGGCGCATCTACCAACTCAAGCGCGAAGTACTGGAGTTCAAGCGGGCCGTCTCCCCGCTGCTGCGCCCGATGCAGCTGCTGAGCGAGCGCCCGATGCGGCTGATCGACCCGGACATCCAGAAGTACTTCCGCGACGTCGCCGACCACCTCGCCCGCGTCCAGGAACAGGTCCTCGGCTTCGACGAACTGCTCAACTCCATCCTCCAGGCCAACCTCGCGCAGGCGTCCGTGACGCAGAACGAGGACATGCGCAAGATCACTTCCTGGGCCGCGATCATCGCCGTACCGACGATGGTCTGCGGCGTGTACGGCATGAACTTCGACTACATGCCGGAGCTGCACTGGAAGTTCGGCTACCCGCTGGTGCTGGGCGCCACGGTCGGGATGTGTCTGTCGATCCACCGGATCCTGAAGCGCAACGGCTGGCTCTGAGCGCACCGGGTGACCGCCGCGCGCCCCTGGATAGGCTGGGCCCATGACGGAACAGCTGCTCGACCGGGCCCTCGTCGAGGAGGCCACGAAGAAGTCCGGGCTGATCTGGGTACGGAGCGGCGGCGTGCCGGCGCACGAGGCGCCGGGCGCCGAGGCGCCCACCCGGGCCCTGTGGCACGTGTGGCACGACGGCGGGGCCTGTCTGGTCGGCGACGGGCCCGGTGAGCAGCCGCTGCCCGGACTCGTCGACGGGGGCGACGCGGTCGTCGTCGTCCGCAGCAAGGACAAGGGCGGGCGGCTGGTCGCGTGGACCGCGAAAGTGGTCGAACTCGCGCCCGGCTCCCCCGCGTGGGAGGCGACGGTCGCCGAGCTCAAGGGCAAGCGCCTGAACGCGCCCGACGGCGAGGAGATGCCGGCCCGCTGGGCCCGCGAGTGCCGGGTGCTGCGCCTGGAGCCTGAGGCGGGCACACACCCCCTGCCGGACGGCTCGCTGGCCGCCGCGCCGATCCCGTCCCCGGCGACCACCCGGCAACCGATCCCGGCCGCCGTACCGCGCCTGCTCTTCAAGAAGCGGGGACGCCGCCGCTAGGTCCTGTCGTCAGATTCCCGTCGTCCGCCCGGAGGGCGGGCCCTGCGGCGTCATGGGGGTCCCCCCTGCTCGAGCGGAGTCGAGAGCTTGGGGGAGCGTGCTCTCGGC
>NZ_JBHVST010000071.1:0-36505 GCF_042885015.1 Streptomyces sp. NPDC058086
CCGGCAGCGCCAGCGCCTCGGCCACGGCGTACTGGAACGGCCCCGACGCCACGTACGTCAGGAACTGCTTGGCCGACCGTACGGCGGTGACGAGGTCCGGCGTGCCCGTCACCCAGCCCACCTTCCACCCCGTGAAGGAGAAGGTCTTCCCCGCGCTGCCGATGGTGACCGTCCGCTCCCGCATCCCCGGGAAGGAGGCCAGCGGCAGGTGCTCGGCCTCGTCGAACACCAGGTGCTCGTACACCTCGTCCGTGATGACGAGGAGATCCCGCTCGACGGCGAGCTTCGCGATCTCCCCGAGCTCCTCGCGGGTCAGGACGGTACCGGTCGGGTTGTGCGGGGTGTTGACGAGCAGCAGCCGGGTGTTGTCGGTGACCGCGTCGCGCAGCTCGTCGAGATCGAGCCGGAAGCGCCGGTGGGTGACTCCGTCGCGGGTCTCCTCGTGCGGGCGCAGGGTGACCGGGATCCTGGTCCCGCCCGCCATCGCGATGCTGGCCGCGTACGAGTCGTAGTACGGCTCCAGGGCGATGACCTCGTCACCGGGCTCGACCAGCGCGAGCAGCGACGCCGCGATGGCCTCCGTGGCACCGGCCGTGACGAGCACCTCGCGGTCCGGGTCGTACGCCAGTCCGTACCGGTGCTTCTGGTGTTCGGCGATCGCCGTACGCAGCTCGGGCACGCCGGGACCCGGCGGGTACTGGTTGCCGCGCCCGTCGCGCAGCGCCCGCACGGCCGCCTCCCTGATCTCCTCGGGCCCGTCCGTGTCCGGGAAGCCCTGGCCAAGGTTGATCGACCCGGTACTCAGGGCCAGGGCCGACATCTCGGCGAAGATCGTCGTGCCGAACTCGGCGAGTCGGCGGTTGAGGAGGGGGCGTCGGCCGTTGGAGGTCATGCCGGTCATCCTGCGCCGAAGCTCTGGACTTCCTCAACTCTGCTTTGGCTGGTGAGACGCGAGGGCATCCCCCTGGCACGCAAGAAGCGAGGCGCCCACGGGGGGTCGCTTCGGGGGAACGAAAGGAGGGTGACGCCATGTTGATCGGCTTCATCCTGGCGGTCGTCTTCATCCTGTTCGTCGTGTCGTTGCGTGCCGTCGCCCGCGGCCGGAAGAAGGTCGGGCTCTCGAAGAGCTCGTCGGGTTCGGCGCGGGGCCGCCGCTCGCGGGGCGGGTCCTCGGACAGCTCCGGCAGCTGGTGGGCCGGCGGGGCCGGGGGAGCCGTGTCGTCCTGCGGCAGCGGTTCGTCCGGCGGACACCACGGGGGCCACTCGTGCGGCGGGCACTCGTCGTGCGGGGGCGGCTCGTCCTGCGGAGGCGGGTCGTCGTGCGGGGGCGGCGGGGGGTGCGGCGGAGGCAGCTGAGCTTCGCCGGGGGGCAGGGGCGTGGGGCCGGGGGGATTCGGCTGCGGGGCCGGCGGGGGCTGGTCGGGCCCGCGCGGCGGGCCGCAGATGTCAGGGCCCCGCGCCCCATACGGGGTGCGCCGGGGCGTTCAATTCCGTGCGCCCCGGCGCACGCTGTGGTTGAACAGTTGAACTGTGGAGCCCTCGGGGGGATGGAAACCCCACGAAGTTGGGTAAAAACGCTGTGACGGCGCCACAGTTCATGATTCCCTCTAAACCACCAAAGCAGCCCTCGGATCGTCCCTTCCCCACAGGGCAGACCGGGCTGACCGGGCCGATCCCCCGGTACCGAGGTACCGACCGGGTGCGCCGGATCCCCACCTCCCTTTTTGCGTGCTAGCGGAGCCGACCCATGCTCACGACCCTGAACACCTCGTACACCGACACGCGCGCGGCCGACCTGGCCTGGGCCCTGGGGCGCGAACCGCTCCCCGCGCTCGCCACTCTCGACCTCGAACTCGACGGGGCGAGACTGCAGTTGCGGCTCCTCGGCGCGTCCCACCAGGTCCTCCTGGAGGAGGAGCGGGGCAGCTGTTCGGAAACCGTCGCGTGCATCGCCGGCAGCAGCACGCCGCTTCCGCTCGGGGTGGCCAAGCGGGTCGGCGACTGGGAGTACGAGTTCGCGGCGCGCGTCGAGACGCTCTCCTGCGGGTCCTTCGCGGGGCGGGCGCAGGAGTTACTGGCCCTGGTCTCCGACCACCCCAACGGACTCGCCGGCGTCTTCCCCGGCAGCCCGCACGCCTTCACCGCGCTGCTCGCCCAGCGCCACGAGGGGCAGGTCCACTGGCGTACGTGGCACGCCTACCCGCAGGACGGCCAGCTGGTGGCGACGCGCACGAGGGTGGGGGTACGGGTGACGGCGGCGGTGCCGTGAGGGGGGTGGTGCTTAGGCTGCTGCTTCGCCTGCCGCTTCGGTTGCCCACGAACTCGTCATCAGCGCCGGACGCCACACATCGGGACGGCACTTCCACACGTGTGGGTGACGAAGCGTCGTGGTGGCGTGACGTAGCGTTCCACGCGTGATCGAACCGCACGCGCCTGCTCCCCCCGGCGCGCCGCCGCCCTGGGGCGTCCAGGGCCAGGCGCGGCTGCCCGTCCGCCCGGGCATCGGGCGGTTCCTGGTCCTCGCGGGCGTGTTCGTCTGCGCGGCCTGTGGACTCGTGTACGAACTCGAACTCGTCGCCCTCGCCTCGTATCTGATCGGCGACTCGGTCACCCAGGCCTCCGTGGTCCTCTCCGTGATGGTCTTCGCCATGGGCATCGGCTCCCTCGCCGCGAAACGCCTGCGCCCCCGCGCCGCGGCCGGCTTCGGCGCGGTCGAGGCGGCGCTCGCCCTGGTAGGCGGCTGCAGCGCGATGGCCCTGTACGCGGTGTTCGCGTGGACCGGCGACTGGGGCGGGGTCTGGACGAGCGGCTCGCGCTATCTCCTGGCGGCCTTCTCCCTCGCCATCGGCCTCCTCATCGGCGCCGAAGTCCCCCTCCTCATGGAGCTGATACAGCGCATCCGCCGCCAGGACCCGGGCGGTGCGGTGGCGGACCTCTTCGCGGCGGACTACGTCGGCGCCCTCGTCGGCGGCCTCGCCTTCCCCTTCCTCCTGCTCCCCCTCCTCGGGCAACTGGAGGGCGCGCTGCTCACCGGAACCGTGAACGCCCTGGCCGGCGGAGCCCTCGTACTGGGCCTGTTCCGCAGGGACTTGAGCCGACGCGGACGCTGGTTCCTGCTCATCGCCAACGTCCTGGTCCTCGCCCTGCTCGCCGCGGCCGCCGCCCACGTCGACGACTTCGAACGCGCGGCCCGGCGCGCCGTGTACGGCAAGGACGTACGGGTCGCCCTGCAGACCGGTGTGCAGGAGGTCGTGCTCACCGGCGGCACGCACGGCCGCCCGCTCGATCTCTTCCTCGACGGACGCCTGCGGGTCAGCGGCCGCGACGAGCACCGCTACCACGAGGCGCTGGTCCACCCCGTGATGAACGGTCCCCACGCGCGCGTGCTCGTCCTCGGCGGCGGCGACGGACTCGCCACCCGCGAGGTGCTGCGCGACCCGGGCGTGCGCCGCGTCGACGTGGTCGAACTCGACCCGGGGGTGGTGCGGTTGGCGCGTACCGACCCGGCCCTGTCGGCGCTCAACGCTCACGCGTTCGGTGACCGGCGCGTGCACGTGTTCACCGCCGACGCCTTCGGCTGGCTGCGCGGGGCCGAGTCGACGTACGACGTGGTCATCTCGGACCTGCCCGACCCCGGGATCACGGCGAGCACCAAGCTGTACTCGCAGGAGTTCTACGGCCTGGCGCGCCGCGTCCTCGCCCCCGGCGGCCGCCTGGCCGTCCACGCGGGCCCCGTCTCCTCCCGCCTCCGCGTCTTCTGGACGGTCGAGTCCACACTCCGGGCGGCCGGCCTGCGCACCACCCCCTACCGCGTCGGCGGCCGGGACTCCGGTTTCGCGGCCGGACCCGACCGCACGGCGGGCGCGTCCAGCGCCCCTCGCGACTGGGGCTTCATCCTGGCCTCCGTCACGGGCACGCCCCTGCGCCTCGACCCGCACGGCCCACGCCTGCGTACGCTCACACAGCCGTCACTCACCGCCGACGCTTACGCCGCGTGGCGTACCCGCGTACCCGGCCTCGCGCCCTCCACACTGGTCCATCCGCGCTACGCCGACTGAGACGGCGGACGGACGAATCCCCGGATACGCGGGTGCGGTGCGGGCCGTCCTGGGTAGGCTCGGCCGACATGGAGCATGAGGTGTTCGTTCCGGTTCAGGCCGAGCGGCTGAGGGAGGCGCTGGCCGATCCCGTACGGGTGGCCCGGGCGGTCCCCGGACTCCAGCAGGACGCCGGGACGCCGCCCGTCTCCGGGCGCCTGAAAGTCCGCGTCGGCGGCCACACCATCACCTACCGGGGGACGGTCCGGGTCACCGCCCGGGAGGACGGTTCGTACGCCGTCGAGGGCGACGCCAGCGAGGCGCGCGGCCCCGGCACCGTGAAACTCGCCCTCGCCCTCACCCTCACCCCCTCCGACGGCGGCACGACCGTCACCATCACCGGAACCACCACAGCGGACGGCCGCGTGGCGGATCTCCCCCCGGACGCGGTGTCCGCGACCACGAGCCGCCTGCTGAACCGGTTCGTCGAGAACTTGGCGGAGGTGACGGAGACGCCACCGGGCACGGCCGAACGGGAGCCGGAAGGGGAGACTGAGCCGGAGAAGCCGGAGCCGGAGGTCGAGCCGGAAGCGGAGATCGAGCCCGCCCCGGAGGCCGAGCCCTCCGCCCTCTTCGAGGAGGAGGAACCGGCCCCGCCCACCCCGAGCCGTGTGAACAGGGAGGATGCCGTGGCAGAGGCGGCGCATGCGCGACGGACGATGATCGGCCGCAGCGCGGAGGAGGTGGACCACGCCCCGCCGCGTGGCCGCTACGCCCCCGTCCCGGCGCCGGAGACCGCCGCCGGCCGCGCCACGCTCCGCTGGGCGGCCCCCGCCGCGGCCGTCGCCCTGGCCTCGGCCATCGCCGTCACCCGAGCCCTGCGCAAACGCCGCTGACCACAGCACCGGCCCCCGCCCACCCGTAGCCGCACGGGGCGGGTAGTGGCGGTGGGGGCCGAGTGGGGAATCCGGCCCAGTAGGGTCAACTCCGTGAGTAACGAAGACATCACGCTGACCGCGGGCGACGCGGAAGTGACCGTCACACCGGGCAACGGCGGACGGATCGGCAGTCTACGAATCGGCGACGCCGAACTACTGCGACAGGGCCAGAAGTTCGGCTGCTTCCCGATGGTCCCGTGGTGCGGGAGAATCCGCGACGGCCGCTTCCTGGACGGCGCCACGGTCCAGCAGATGCCGCTCAACGCCCCGCCGCACGCCATCCACGGCACCGCCCGGGACGGGGCCTGGCGCACCGCCCGCACCAGCAAGTCCGAGGCCGTGATCACGTACGACCTCGTGGCCCCCTGGCCCCACCCCGGCCGTGTCACCCAGCTCTTCACCCTGACCGAGGACGCCTTCACGGTCACGATGTCCGTGGAGACGTACGAGGACTCGTTCCCCGCCCAGGTCGGCTGGCACCCGTGGTTCAACAGGAACCTGGGCCAAGAAGACGTCCAGGTCGACTTCACCCCGGCCTGGCAGGAGGAACGCGGCGAGGACCACCTGCCCACCGGCCACCGCATCGAGCCGAAGCCCAGCCCCTGGGACGACTGCTTCGGCATGCCCGACGGCGTCGACGTCACGCTCACCTGGCCGGGGCAGCTGGAGCTGAAGGTGACCAGCCGGGAGGAGTGGGTGGTGGTGTACGACGAGCAGGAGGCCGCCGTGTGCGTCGAACCGCAGACCGGCCCGCCCAACGGGCTGAACACCCACCCGCGCCTGGTCACCCCCATCGATCCCCTGGAGGCGACCATGACCTGGAGCTGGCGGCGCCTCTAAGCTGGCGGACATGAGTGACGTACGCGGCGCGCTGCTGCAGCAGATCAAGGACAAGGCCGTGGTGCACGGCAAGGTGACCCTCTCGTCGGGCAAGGAAGCCGACTACTACATCGACCTTCGCCGGATCACGCTCGACGGTGTGGCCGCGCCGCTCGTCGGGCAGGTCATGCTCGACCTGACCGACGAACTCGACTACGAGGCCGTCGGCGGTCTGACCCTCGGAGCGGACCCGGTCGCGACCTCGATGCTGCACGCCTCCGCCGCGCGCGGGAAGACGCTGGACGCCTTCGTCGTGCGCAAGACCGGCAAGGCCCACGGCCTCCAGCGTCGCATCGAGGGTGCCGAGGTCAAGGGGCGCCGTGTCCTGGCGGTCGAGGACACCTCCACCACCGGTGGCTCGGTGCTGACCGCGGTGGAGGCGCTGCGCGAAGCCGGTGCCGAGGTCGTCGCCGTGGCCACGATCGTGGACCGGGACACCGGTGCCGCCGAGGCCGTCGCCGAGAAGGCCAGAGTGCCGTACCTCTTCGCCTACTCCAAGACGGATCTCGGCCTGGACTAGGGCCTGGCACGGGACCCCGAAGAACACGGGGTCCCGTATCCCGGACAGGGTGTCTGGAGCATCCGGCCAAGTCTGGAAAGATGGGGCCGACGATGACGTCGCCCCCCTAGGTCAGGGCCGTAAGCACCAGTCCCGTCGTGCCGCAGCAGCGGTACGCAGACCCGCACATACAAGGAGCGGACAGATGCCCATCGCAACCCCCGAGGTCTACAACGAGATGCTCGACCGGGCGAAGGCAGGCAAGTTCGCCTACCCGGCCATCAACGTGACCTCCTCCCAGACGCTGCACGCTGCACTGCGCGGCTTCGCAGAGGCGGAGAGCGACGGCATCATCCAGATGTCCACCGGTGGTGCGGAGTTCCTCGGCGGCCAGCACAAGAAGGACATGGTGACCGGCGCCGTCGCGCTCGCCGAGTTCGCGCACATCGTCGCCGCCAAGTACGACATCACCGTCGCGCTGCACACGGACCACTGCCCCAAGGACAAGCTGGACACGTACGTCCGTCCGCTCCTCGACATCTCCGCCGAGCGCGTCGCCAAGGGCGAGAACCCGCTGTTCCAGTCGCACATGTGGGACGGCTCCGCCGAGACCCTCGCCGACAACCTGGCCATCGCCCAGGAGCTGCTCGCCAAGGCCGCCGCCGCGAAGATCATCCTTGAGGTCGAGATCACCCCGACCGGCGGTGAGGAGGACGGCGTCAGCCACGAGATCAACGACTCCCTCTACACCACCGTCGACGACGCGCTGCGCACCGCCGAGGCCCTCGGTCTGGGCGAGAAGGGCCGCTACCTGCTGGCCGCGTCCTTCGGCAACGTGCACGGCGTCTACAAGCCGGGCAACGTCGTCCTGCGCCCCGACCTCCTGAAGGAGCTGAACGACGGCGTCGCCGCCAAGTACGGCAAGCCGTCCCCGTTCGACTTCGTCTTCCACGGCGGCTCCGGCTCCACGGCCGAGGAGATCGCCACCGCGCTGGAGAACGGCGTCGTGAAGATGAACCTCGACACCGACACCCAGTACGCCTTCACGCGTCCGGTCGCGGACCACATGTTCAAGAACTACGACGGTGTCCTGAAGGTCGACGGCGAGGTCGGCTCCAAGAAGACCTACGACCCGCGCACCTGGGGCAAGCTCGCCGAGGCGGGCATGGCGGGGCGCGTCACCGAGGCGTGCGAGATGCTGCGCTCCGCGGGTAACAAGCTCAAGTAGTCACCCGGGTTCTCCCCGGTCCGTACCGTACGAGAAAGGGCTCGGCACCTCCACGGTGCCGGGCCCTTCCGTATGCTCCGAAGTATGGCTGCGCCTTTGCAGAAGACATCGGGCGAGGGAGCGGGACCGGGTCCCCATGTGCGGATCTCCAGCCCCGCCGGCAAGTGGATCCTGCTGACCACCGTCCTCGGCTCCAGCATGGCCATGCTGGACTCGACGGTCGTCAACGTCGCGCTGCCCACGATCGGCCGTGACCTGGGCACGGGCCTCGCGGCACTCCAGTGGACCGTGAACGCGTACATGCTGACCCTCGCGGGCCTGATCCTGCTCGGCGGGTCACTCGGCGATCGCTTCGGACGGCGCAAGATCTTCGTCCTCGGCGTGGTGTGGTTCGCCTCCGCCTCGCTGCTGTGCGGCCTCGCGCCGACCGGGGGCGTACTGATCGCGGCCCGCGCCCTGCAGGGAATCGGCGGTGCCCTGCTCACCCCCGGTTCGCTCGCGATCATCCAGGCGTCCTTCCACCCGGACGACCGGGCCAGGGCCGTCGGCCTGTGGTCGGGCTTCGGCGGCGTCGGCGCGGCGGTCGGCCCGTTCCTGGGCGGCTGGCTGGTGGACGGTCCCGGCTGGCGCTGGGTCTTTCTGATCAACATCCCGGTGGCGCTGATCTGCGCCCCCATCGCCGTGCGCCACGTCCCCGAGTCGTCCGACGGCCGTGCGCACGGCCGGGGCTTCGACGTCCTGGGCGCCGTCCTGGGCGCCCTGGCGCTCGCCCTGGTGACGTACGCCCTGATCGAGGCCACGAGCGGTTCCGTACTGGTCTGGGTGTCGGCGGTCGGGGGCGTGGCGGCCGGCGTGGCCTTCGTGTACGTCGAGCGGCGCCGCCCCGACCCGATGATGCCGCCGGACATCTTCTCGTCGCGGCAGTTCACGGCCGTCAACCTCGTCACGCTGTGCGTGTACGCGGCCTTCGGCGGCTTCTTCTTCCTGACCGCGCTCCAGCTCCAGGTCGTGGCGGGCTACTCGGCCCTGGGCGCCGGTACGGCACTGCTGCCCACGACCGTCCTGATGCTGCTCTTCTCCGCCCGCTCCGGCGAGCTCGCCCAGCGCATCGGCCCGCGGATCCCGCTCACCGTCGGCCCGCTGCTGTGCGCGACGGGCATGCTGCTCATGCTGCGGGTGGGCCCGCACGCCTCGTACCTCGGCGATGTGCTTCCCGCGCTGGTGGTGATGGGCGCGGGCATGGTGACCCTGGTCGCGCCCCTGACCGCGACCGTCCTCGCCTCCGTGGACGCCGGGCGGGCGGGCCTGGCCAGCGGGATCAACAACGCGGCGGCCCGGGCGGCCGGACTGATCGCGGTGGCCGCGCTGCCGCTGCTGGCCGGGATGGGCCCGGAGGCGTACCGCTCGGCGGACGCCTTCAACGCCGCCTTCCGGCGTGCGATGCCGCTGTGTGCCGGGGTGCTGGTCGTCGGGGCGGTGCTGGCCTTCACGACCGTACGCCGCCCGGCCCCCGACTGCCGACGCCCGCAGTGCTGCACGCACGGCTGTGTGACGGCCCCACCACTGGAGCCTTCGCGCCCGCGCCCGCCCCAGCCCCGGTGAGACCGGAAGGCGGGGCCGCCCGTCGTGGCTCCAGTCGTGGCTCCGGGGCGGCTGCTCGGGCGCCGGGTACCCCGTTCGGCACAACCCCCGGAGGGTGCCGCAGACCAGGGCTCGGTGCCCTGGGAGAATGGCGCTACATGTAATCGTGCAGTTTCTGCACTCCGTGCCGTCGCCGCTGTCTGAGCGACGGCGGCACAGACGTTTCAGCTGCGATGACTACCGCTTCAGCTCGGTGTACGCCTCGGCGCTGCTGTCCTGGAGGAACTGCCAGCACCGCTCCGCCTCGTCCTTCTCGTTGATCTCGCCGGCGGCGCGAGCGAGGCCGGCGAGGCAACGCAGGAACCCGCGATTGGCCCGGTGGCTCCAAGGGATGGGGCCGTGCCCCTTCCATCCGGCCCGGCGCAACGCGTCCAGACCGCGGTGATAGCCGGTGCGCGCGTAGGCGTACGACTCGACCACTCGCCCCGCTTCGAAGGCGTCGTCGGCGAGCATCGCCCAGGCGAGCGAGAACGTCGGATACTTCGCCGCGACTTCGGCCGGGGACATGGAGTCCTCGCCCAGCAGGCGGTACGCGTCTTCGTTCTCCGGCAGGTATGTCGGCTCCGGGCCGCCGAGCAGGTTCTTGTGCGTAGTCATGGAAGCAGTCTGCCACTTGCGGACGGGCGCTCGGGATGCCCATGAGGAGAATCGACCGTGGTCCGGGTTGGGATGAGAACGGCGGTTGATGTCATCGATCGCGCCATGCGACGATCCGGCGCATGGCGGTACGACGGGGGTCCTCCGGGGCCAGACAGGTGGGCATCTACACCCGTGTCAGCAAGGACGACGAGGCCGAGGGGTTGGGCGTCGCGCGGCAGGAGGAGGACTGTCGTCTGCACTGCGCTGCCCGGGGGTGGGAGGTCGCCAAGGTCTACGAGGACAACGATCTCTCCGCGGGCAGGCGCAGGACGGTACGCCCGGAGTTCCGGCAGATGCTGGAGGACCTGAAGGC
Source organism: Streptomyces sp. NPDC058086 (assembly GCF_042885015.1). Taxonomy (NCBI): domain Bacteria; kingdom Bacillati; phylum Actinomycetota; class Actinomycetes; order Kitasatosporales; family Streptomycetaceae; genus Streptomyces; species Streptomyces sp. NPDC058086. The sequence goes on from NZ_JBHVST010000071.1 coordinate 10,175, forward strand.
TGGGCGGATCGACGGGGTCGTCGCCTGGGACATCGACCGCTTCACGCGTCAGCCGCGTGAACTGGAGGCATGGATCGACGAGTACGAGGAGGCCGAGCGCCGCAACCGTCGGCTTGTCTTCGACTCCGTATCGGCTTCGGACATCGACCTGTCCACGGAGAACGGCCGGTTCATCGCGCGGATCAAGGTCACCATCGCCAACAAGTCCTCGGCGGACACCTCGCGGCGTACGAAGCGCAAGCACCTGGAACTGGCGGCGCAGGGCAAGCTCCCCGGCGGCCGGGCACCGTATGGATGGAACCGCGAGGACCGCAGGACGCTGGTGCCGGAAGAGGCCGAGAACCTCCGCAAGGCGGTGAAGGACTTCCTGGGCGGTATCCGGTGGGCGTCGATCGCGCGTGAGTGGCGGGACAAGGGGGTCAGGTCGCACAGCGGCGGTTTCTTCGACGACTCCAAGATCAAGCGGATGCTCATGAACCCGCGGATCTGTGGCTACCGGATGTACCGAGGGGGGTTGTTCCTGGACGAGTACGGAGAGCCTGTCGTCGGCGACTGGGAACCGATCATCACCTCCGACGACTGGTACCTGCTCACGGAGAAGGTCCGGAGGGATTCGGAGGGACGGGCCGTACAGGACTACGCCACAAAGTACCTGCTGTCGGGCATCGCCCGGTGTGGAAGGTGTGGCGCCAAGATGCGCGCCTTCCCGTCGTACCGGAAGTCGAAGACGTCATCGCAGTTCAGGTACGCGTGCCCCGGCAAGAACGACGGGGGATGCGGGGGAGTGGCCAGGACCGGCGAACCGGTCGACCGCCTCGTCAGGAACGCTGTGTTCCTCAGCTCGGACAAGGCGCTGTCGAACGTCCGTGAGCGCGCGCCGGAATGGACCAAGGAGGAGCAACTGGTCTCCCTTGAACGGGATATGGCCGAGTTCAAGCGAGCGTGGCAGGAAAAGCGCATGTCGGCCGCTCGCTACATCGCACTCACCGAGGACCTGGAGAAGCAGATCGCGGAGCTGCACCGGGAGCGAGCCCTGCACCGCGCCGAGGCCGCGACCTTCACGGCCGGCCCCATCGACATACGGGAGCGGTGGGAGAAGCTGGCGATCGAGCAGCAGCGCGCTGCCGTCCTCAAGGTCTTTCGCGCGGTCATCATCAAGCCCGCCTCCAACGGACCGATCTTCGACCCTGCGGACATCGAGCCGGTGCTCAGGTGACAAATGGAAACCGGGCCCCCGTTGCGGCCGGGAACCCGGCTTCGTTCGTTCACGATCGGTCTGTGCCGAAGATACGAAGCAGGTCGTCGTCCTCCCCCTCCTCTCGCCTCAGGTCCTTCGGACCCCCTCCGAGAGGCGGTCGGCGCACGAGCCCGCGCAGCACAGGTCCGCGGCGCCGCTGTTCAGCACACCAACGCTCCGGTCCGCGCGACAGCAGCCGCCCCAGCCCCGCAGCGGCCACAAGCGCGCCGGCGCTGATCACGGCCGGACGGAGAACCTGGGGGTGACCAGCCCCAGGGACTCCTCGCAGTGGAAACTGTCCGCCCCGCCTCCGACCCTCGGTCGGTGCCAGAGCGACCGCGATCGTATCGGCGGGCGGCAGGGGACGGCCCTCGCCGGGCGTGCGCCAGGCGCAGCGGATCGGGTGGCCGGACCGTGCCCAGACACACGGGTCGCAGTGCCAGCATCGCGATCACAGTGAGCAACGGGCGCCTACTGGGAAAGGCTCAGTGGTGAATGCGCCCACCCGTCACAACGAGTCGTATGTCGTGCAGGGCCTTGAGATCGTCGAGGGGGTTGCCTTCGACCACCACGAGATCGGCACGGTATCCGGGGGACAGGCGACCGGTGTTGTGGGCGATGCCGAGAGCCTCAGCGGCATCGACGGTGGCGGAAGCGATCACCTTCGTCCTGGACAGCCCGATGTACTCCAGGAACTCGAGGCTGGAGGCGAGGCCGTCGAAGCCTGAGCGCGGTACACCCGCGTCCGTACCAGCGATCAGACGCACGCCCTGTTCGGCCATCCGGCGGGCGGGAGAGAAGACCTCTCGGGCCCGGTCGGGACCGATCCGCTCGGCGAAGGACCGCCAGTTGGGGTGGGCGGCCGGGCACACGCGGATCCCTTTGGCGACGATCTGCGCGACGAGGTCCTCGCGCACATCGACCTTGCCGTCCTGTGCCATCCAGGTGCAGTGTTCGATGGTGTCGACTCCCGCGGTGATCGCCGCGGCGATTCCCGCTGTGCCGTGTGCGTGGGCGGCGACCGGCAGACCGGCGGCGTGGGCCTCTTCGACGGCTGCGGTGAGTTCCTCCGTGGTGAACTGAGGTTCCCAGATGGCGGGGCCGCCTGAGGTCAGGCCGCCGCCGGTCGCCATCACCTTGATTACGTCCGAGCCCTGCTTCGCGGTGCGGCGTACGGCTTCCCGGATCTCGTCGAGGCCCTCGACCTCGCCGCCGAGAAACCAGCAATGGCCCTGGGGTGAGGTCAAGGGACTGCCGGCCGCGAGGATCCGTGGTCCGATCTGCCTGCCTGCTGCTATCTCGTCCCGCAGGTTGAAAGCGAGGCCGCCGCGGTCGCCGAGATCGCGGATGGTGGTGACGCCGGAGTCGAGGAGTTGCCGGGCGCGGCCGGCCATGTTCTGCAACAGTGTCGCGTCGTCACTCGCGCGCAGGGAGGCAACAGGATCGGAGCCGGCGTCGAAGCCCAGGTGGACGTGGCAGTCGATGAGACCGGGAAGCACCGTGGCGTCCGGGAAGGACAACGTTCGGTGATCCCGCCCGGCCTGTGTTTCGACATCCGCGCGCGGGCCGGCGGCGACAATCCTGTTTCCGGTGACGAGGACCGCGGCGTCTTGCGTGTGCTCGCCGGCGGGGCCGAGCAGCATGTGTCCTGCGGTGATCAGAAGGTCAGTCACGCCGACTCCCATAGTGTTTTCTGCGCTGTTCCTGCTGGGCGGTGGGTGAAGTGCGACGGTCCAACGCGTCCGACAGCATGACGAGTTGCCGTACGTCCGCATCCAGACCCTGCTCCTGCGGTATCGCCACGGCGACCGCGACGTAAGGCGCTTCGCGGCCTTCCGCCTGGGCTTCCAGGGCGGCGCACAACCGGTCCGCCAGGAGATCGGCCGACGGCTCGGAACGGCTCGAGCCCGTCAGTTCTTCTTGCCTGAGATACGGACTGATGCGTACCAGCCCGTCTCGGCACTCGATGGCTCGGCGGTAGTAGTGGCGGTCCACTCCGCGTGGCCACCGCAGCAGTCCCCGCGGGCTGATGCGGTTACGGTGGAGGGCATCCTGGGGGTACGCCTCGTGCAGCAGGCTCCACAGTGGATGCATGCGGTGGTACATGCTGCGTCGGTGCCGGCGCAGGCGCATGACCGACAGGCGGGCGTGTACGGCCGGGTAGCCGACGCCGATGAGGAACAAGAGGATCGCTACGGCGATCAGGTGGCCGGAGATCCTTGTGACGGCCGGGGCGGCGGTCCCCCCGTGCCAGCGCACCAGGGTCAATGCCGCTCGGATCGCGCTGGCGGCGGCTATGCCGCCGAGGGCGGACGCTATCAGCCACAGACCGACGGACAGGGGGCGGTGGGATGCTCGCACATAACGCAGGGTCCAGCGCAGGGCCATCATGAGGGCGTAGACCAGATACAGATCGGCGAGGAGATAGAAGACCGCGATGGCGGAGACCCGCATGTCCACACTGCCGTAGTCTCCGCCTGTGTCGTGTCCGGCGGCAGCGATTGTCGCCAGCGTGGTGCCCAGGATGGCGAGTCCCAGGGGAAGCGCCTCCCATCGGGCACGCCTACGTCCCCTCTGAGGATCCGTCGCGGAGTACAGATAGAAGCACATCAGCCAGAACACCATGCAGAACGCGAAGACGTTCTGCACCAGCCTCGGAGCTCCGGCCCCGCCGACGGAGCGAATCACCTTTGCCGCGGGCGACAGAGCGAGCCCGAAGGAGGCGGCCGCGCTTGCCAGACACAGGGTGACGGCACGCAAGGGAGCGTCGTGCGGGGCCCTGATGAGTTGGCTGGTTTTCCAGCCCAGGATCAGCACGAACACCGTGCCGACGAACAACACTACTGTGATCATTGCCAACCCTGCCGATCGCCCAGCGCCGCCTGGACGCGGTCGACCGATGGATCCGTGGACGGGGTCGAGTCGACGCAGTCCAGTACGGAGGCCCATTCAAGGATGATGGTGGCGACCAGTTCGGCCTCGCGTTCGTGCCCCTCGTCATAGGACGAGCGCCGAAGTGCCTTTTTGATGACGTCCGTTGAAATATCCGGAAACTGTTGCCTCAGGAATTCGTCGTCCGTGTCAGGGCCTTGATGATCCGCCATGATGTGGCCGAGCTCGTGCAGAACGATGTGGTCCTGGTGGATCTTGCTGGTTTCGAGTTGGTAGAAGATGTAGTCGGCCGTACTCGACGCGATCCACAGGCCGAAAGGGCCGGGTATGGGCAGGGAATGCGGCATAAGCCGGATCGGGCGTCCGCGCTGCTCTCCGAGCAGGTGGCACAGGACTTCGACTCTCAGCGGGGGCTGGATGTCGAGTTGCTGCAACATGCGCCTACAGCGTCGGCGTAACTTCCATTCGGGCAAGGTGTTCCCCCGAGCGTTTCCGGTCTTGTGGTCGGGTGCTGCATGTGCGGCAGAGTTGGTCTTGTGGTCGGGTGCCGCATATGCAACAGGGCGTCGGTCGCGGGTAGCGAGAAGGAATCAAGTCACTTGTCGGGCGAGTTCTGACGCTCGGCCTGCTCCAGGCGGTAGACGACATCCAGGAGGTCCATGACCTGCTTGCGGCGTTCCGTCGACAACTGGCCGGCTCGCATCGCCATGAGTTTCGCGTCGCTGCCGGAGGAATCCTCTGCCAACCGCTCCCGAGCTTCGGCCAGACGCTCCAACTGCTCCGTGATGCGATCGCCGACCTCGGGGTCGATGAAGTAGGCGGTCGACACTCCGAAGAAATTCGCCAGCGCATCCATGTGCTTCAGGGTCGGGTTTGTCTTGATGCCCTTCCGTAGCTGCCAGATGTAGCTCTGGGAGATCGTGACACCCCTCTGCCTGATGGCGGCCGCGACGTGCTCGTTGCTGAACTCGCCGCCTGCTTCGGACCGGATGGTCGCGAAGAGTCGGTTGAGCCTGTCCGCCAGGCTGCGGCTGGTCCCATGCGTCATCACGCCTCCTAGCTGCGCACCCCCGACACCGGATTCCACTCAGGTGAACGTGCGCAGAGTGTACCGGAGTGACAACAGTTGAAATGGGTCAACACGTGCGCTAGCGTCCGGGGTGGTGATCTCAACTGCGGTGAAACAGGCGCTAGTTGGATCTTGCTCGTGAGTCCATGGCCGGATCTGTGGTGGCTCCACGTGCGAGGGAGGGTGCTTGATGGCAACGGACCAGGGGGGGCTCTACCTGCATGGACCGTCGCGAGACGCCCGTCCTGCGGCCGTACCGCGGCTGGCAGAACGGGAAAGCGGCCTTGGCCGGGAGGTGCACCGGGTGGCCGTCCGCTGCCTGTCGGGGGTGAGCTCGCCGCGTATCTCCGGAGCGGACGCCGATCACGTTCGGGCGCTTGCCGGTCTGGGCGTGCCCTTACCGCCCGTCGTCGTCCACCGGGCGACCATGTGTGTCCTCGACGGGGTGCATCGGGTGCAGGCCGCGGTGCTGCGTGGCGAGAGCGAGGTCGAGGTCCACTACTTCGACGGCGGTGAGGACGAGGCGTTCATCCTTGCCGTGCAACTCAATTCGGCACACGGCAAGCCGCTCTCCTTCGCCGACCGTGCAGCCGCCGCGGAACGGATCGTCGCGTCCCATCCGCACTGGTCCGACCGGCGCATCGCAGCCGTGACATATATGGCGCCGAAGACCGTGGCTGCCCTTCGAAGACGTTCGACCGAGGACGAGGCTCGGTTGAACAAGAGGGTGGGGATGGACGGGCGTGAGCGCCCGGTGAATCCTGCCGAGCGGCGCCTTCTGGCTGCGGATCTGTTGGCGAAAGACCCCGAAGCGCCGTTGCGAAGGATCGCGCAGCAGGTGGGAATCTCCTTGGCGACCGCGAGCGATGTGCGCCAACGAATGCTCCAGGGCCGGGACGTGCTACCGCCGAGACTTCAACAAAACGGGGCGGTGGTCGGCGCCGGCCGGGGGGAGGCGGAGCAGCGTGAACACGCGGGAGATGGCTGGGAACGCCGTGCGGGCCTGCCGATATCGGCCCCCGAGGTCCCTGCCGTACTGGAGAGCCTTCGCAGAGACCCGTCCATGCGTCTGTCCGAGCCGGGGCGCAGCCTCCTTCGGCTGCTGAGCATCCATCCCTCGGAAGCGGCTGAATGGCAGCAGCTGGTACGCGGTGTACCTCCACACCGTGCCACCCTCATGGCTCGCGTGGCGCGAGGCTATGCGGAAGCCTGGCTTCAGGTCGCCCGGAGTCTTGAGCAGGATCTCTGACCCGGATTCCTGGCAGCGCGGACCGGCAGGCGAATCGCAGCGGGCAGCTCTTTGCCGTCCCCTCATCCTGATCGGCCGCAGTGGCGGGGTTGGGGACGCCTGCGCCGATCAGGCGCGTCCTCGCTGACAGGGATGACCGCACACGCCGCAAAACGGCTCGGCCGCTGCACCGCGTGGGGCCTCGCGCGGGCCGCGTTCGGCTCCTTGCCCATCGAGAGCACAAGGCCGTAGGCGGACGCCTCACGCCCCACGCGCCACCAGGGTGCGTCCCTGCCGGAGCCGAGGCGGCGAGCGGGGGTCGTGTTCCCCGTCGTGATGTAGGGGATCAACGTGGAAATCTTCAGGTCACGCACGCGATGCGCAGATCCGCGGACCTCAGGTGACTGACGCACCGTCAAGTCTGTTGCGCCGCGCGGGGCCATCCATGGGCGTGACCTCGGACACGGGTGGCTCCCCGAGACCGACCGCCGCGTGGGTCCGCCCGGCGGGACGCACATTGAGACGGGAGCGCGATGCGCGTGTTTTGCAATTTCTGTTCGGGTTTCACTGTGGATTCTTCTTCGTTTGGTGGCGGCGACGCATCCAGCGGGTTGTTGAGTTCGTTCCGAGCTGTCATGTCATGTTGGACTCGGAGATTCCGGATGTTTGTTCGTGAAATCTCTTGAGCGATCAAATGGCGGCTGCCTACTGTTCAGAGGTCCACCTTCCCGGCCGAATTCCGGAAGCGGATCGCCGTGTCTGCAATCGGAAAAGCGGCCACCTGCAAATGAAAGGGTGTGAAATAAGCGTGACGCTCATAGCGGACCACCTCGCCATGCGTGAACGCGCCGGCGCCATTGTGGCGATGGCGGTTGCCCGCGCATGGAAGGACTCGGAGTACCGACGCGACCTCGTCGCGAGACCGAAGGCCGTTCTCGCGGAGGAGGGCTTCGAGTGCCCGGACGGCGTCGACCTGGAGATAGTCCAGGACACGCCGACGGCGAAGTACGTCAGCCTGCCGCCCGACGCGGCGGACAGCACCACGTCCGTGTCCCTGGTCGAGCAGGCGCTTCCGCTCGAGACCGGCCGGGAACTGCGGCTGGTGCAGAGCAGCGAAACCAAGTGGTACATCGTGTTGCCCCAGGCCCCGGCCGGTCTTCAGCTGGAGGGGACGCCGGAGCTGGTCCTGAACCGTGCCGCAGCCGTCGAAAACGGCTGGGTGTGGACCGTCACCAACGTGGCCGCGGTGGCGGAGGCGGCGGCGGTCGCCCTCGCCGTCATTACCTGAGCCGGTACGACGTACGGAAAAAGACCCGTGACGGTTCTTCCTGAGCCGTAGCGGTGGCCGGGGGCCGGCGCGTGCGTCGGCCCCCGGAATTTCCTCGGCTATACGGCCGCTTCGGTGCGGTTGGCTTCCCAACGTGCGGCACCCCCTAGGCGTGCCGTTTTTGCCCGGTCCTGTAATGGGAGTGATGAACCATGTCCGCAGCCATGCGAGACGGCGAATTCTATTCACTGCTCGGCGATACATCCGGTGTTCCGTACGACTACATCCGTGACGTCGCATGGACGAAGCGGACCCTGGAGAGATGGCTCGTTGACAAGGCGTTCCGCGACCGCTTCGCGGAAGACGCCGCAGGAGCCCTGAGGGACATCGGATCACCGCTCACCCCGGAGCAAGTAAGGCCCTTCCTTGGTGACAAGGAGGCGATGGACGGCGATGACCGTGAGATTCTGCTCTCGGCGCGTCGTTATCGGGCCTTCCTGATGGAGAAGCTCGACCATCGTGCAGAATTACGCGCCCATGGCCAGACGACCACGGACCGGCGCATGGCCGCGTGGCGGGCGCGTCAGATGAAGCGGTGCAACGGGGAACTCGGGGCATCCCGCTCGCAGGCCATCGTGCACGCCCCGGCCGCATTCGAGCTGTCCAAGGGCTGCACCGTCGGCTGCTGGTTCTGCGGCGTTGCCGCCCCGAAGTTCGACCACACCTGGCCGTACACCGACGAACACGCCGCACTCTGGCGCGAAACCCTCCGGGTGATGGACGCGACCATCGGCGAGCCGATGCGTGACGCATTCCTCTACTGGGCGACCGATCCGCTGGACAACCCGGACTACGAGCACTTTCTCACGGCCTTCCATGAGGCCCTGGGCCAATGCCCGCAGACCACCACGGCGATCGGTCACAAGGACGTGGAGCGCACCCGGCGGCTGCTGGAGCTGGCGCGCGGACGAGGTTCGAAGGTCGACCGCTTCTCGATCATCGCTGTCAGCGCCTTGCACCGGATCGAGGAGGCGTTCACCGCCGAAGAGCTGCTGCATGTCGAGTGCATCCCGCAGAACAAGGGAGCGGCCAAGTCGTTCCGGAAGTCCAACGCCGGCCGCGCCCGGAAGTTCGCGCACAAGCGCAGCGACGAACTGGTCCCCGAGGACGCCAGCTCGACCATCGCGTGTGTCTCGGGCTTCCTCTTCAACATGGTCGACCGCAGCGTACAGCTGATCACGCCGTGCGATGCGTCCGACCGCTGGCCACTGGGCTACTGGGTCCTGGACAAGGGGACATTCGACACCGGAGCGGAACTGAGCGAGCTCATCGAGACAATGATCGCGAAGAACATGCGGACCCGGCTGCGGCTCCAGGACCCGGTGCGTCTGCGCCCCGACGTGAAGGTGACTGTGGCCGACGGCGAACTGCGGGCGGTCTCACGGGGGCAGCACCTGACCCTCGTCCAAGGAGATCTGGACGACCTCGCCGAGTGCCTGACCCGGGGTATGGCCAGTGTGGAGGAACTTGCCGTGCGCCGCGAGAAGCGCGCCGGCGTTCCCCTCACGCAGACCCTCGCCTGGCTCAACTCGCTCTTCGACGAGGGCCTGCTCGACGAGGAGCCCGAGCCTCCCACTTCCGAGCCCGCTCCGGTGGCGCTGGGCATGCCGGCCCGTGCCGCCTCATGACGGACACGCATGGAATGACTGAGGTCGACGGCATGACCGACTCGCACCGTGGTGCACCGCTCGTACAGGCCACGAACACGCGCTTCGACACCCCGCTCGAGTTGACCAGCGGACGTGTCCTGCCCGGGTTCGGCCTCTCGTACGAGACGTACGGCCGGCTGGCCCAGGACGGCGCAAACGCCGTCCTGGTCTGTCACTCGCTCACCAAAGGCGCCCACGCGGCGGGTCGCCGTACGGCACAGGACGCCCGCCCCGGCTGGTGGGACGCGGCGATCGGCCCAGGTCGCATGCTCGACACCGACCGGTACTTCGTCATCTGCTCGGACGTCCTCGCCGGTGGAGAGTCCACGGGGCCGGCGAGCACCGACCCGGCCACCGGACGTCCGTACGGGGCCGCCTTCCCCGTGGTCACGATCGAGGACATGGTCAACGCCCAACGCAGACTGACGGAACGCCTCGGGGTCGCACAACTGCACGCTGTGATCGGCGGCTGTTTCGGCGGCCAGCAGGCACTGCAGTGGGCCATTTCCCACCCCGACGCGGTCCGCAACGCCGTCGTCATCGGAACCGGACCCGACACCTCCGCACACACCATCGCGATTTTCTCCGTACTGCGCCATCTCATCCGGAGCGACCCGCACTTCAACGACGGTGACTACTACGCCGGCCCCGGCCCAGTCCGTGGCCTGGCCAGCGCTCTGGTAGCCGCCGTACCGCTGTGGATGAGCCGTGACGCGATGGGGCAGCGGTTCGCCCGCCGGACCGTGGGAGGCCAGCGGCCCCGGTACACCCTGAGTGCGGAGTTCGCGGTCGAGGCGTTCCTCGACAACATCGCGAACCAGCCACGCCCCGCCATCGACCCCAACGCACTGCTGCACCTGATGCGCGCGGAGGAGTACTTCGACCTCCCCGGCCGCTACGGCAGCTTAGGGACGGCCCTGAAACCCGTGACCGCCCGCACCCTGTTCGTCAGCTATCGCTCCGACTGGCGCTACCCGCCAGAGGAGACCGACCTGATGCACCAGGTCCTGCTGCGCCAGGGCACGTCCTCGCGCCACGCCGTCCTGGACAGCACGCTGGGGCACGGCGGGTTCCTCTACGAGATCGAGGCGCTCGCCCACGAGGTCACGCCCTTCCTGGCCGAGGAGGACGCACTATGACCCCTGCACAACTGCGTGGCGTGGCGTGGGAGCAGGTGTGTAGGCATATCGACGGCTTGTCGATCGGCACCACTATGGTCGCGCTGCACCGACGCGATGTCCTCGCCCGGCTGCTGACCGACGAGCCTGTGGAGGTGCAGGACCTCGCCCGGAGCGTAGCCGCCAATCCCGGATACCTGCACGTTGCCCTCGGCCTGATGGCCAATCAGGGATGGCTCGTACCTCACGCGCCTCAAGGGTCCGTCGACACGTTGGGCTACCTGCCCACCCGCCACGGCCGTACCGTCATGACCGCACTCGCCGCCTCCTACGCGTCGGCGACCACGTTCCTTCTCCTGGCCCAGCGGCTCGGCCGGGTGCTGTTCACGGACCGCGACCGGGAGGGCGAGCAGGAACTGGCCGCGGTACGCGACCACATGCGAGCCGAGTGGCACGTGCCCGGCGATTTCCGCCCGATCGCGCCCCGGCTTCAGGTACTGGCTCACCTGGACGGCCACATCACGGCGCCCTTGATGGCCCAGCTGGCCAGGCATGGTCTCCTGAACGCGGACACGGACATCATCTCTTTCACCGCCGATCACCGCGCCAACCCTCGTGCTCTGAGGACCGCCTGCGAGATCCTCGCGCACCAGGGATGGGCCACGATGTACGACGACATCGCCCGGCTCACGCCGCTGGGCGCCGTCGCCGCCGCTTACGCGCGCCAGTACTGGCACCCCGTCAGCTATCTGCCCGCGCTCAGGAACGTGGATCACCTGCTCTTCGGCGACCCGGCCGCGGCCGACGCCGTCCCCGACGAGGACGCGCACCTCGACAGGGAATTGGACATCGTATTCAGCGGGGACGTGTTCACCGCCACCTGCCGGGAACCCTTCCTGGACGTGTGCCTGCCCCTCTTCGACGAGCCGGACCTCGACCGTCAGCCCGCCCTCGTCGTCGACTCGGGATGCGGGGACGGGACCCTGCTGCACACCCTCCATACCGCGATACGCGACCGCACGACCCGCGGCAGACGGCTCGCCGACCGTCCGCTGCTCATGGTCGGCGTGGAGCCCAGCCCCGTGGCCCGGCACATCACGGCCGAACGGCTCACCCGGGCGGGCATCCCCCATCTCGTCATCGACGGCGACATCACCGATCCCGACAGGACGGCGCGCCAACTGGCCGGGCACGGACTGGACGCCGCCGACGCCCTGCACGTCAGCAAGTCCGTCATCCACGACCGGAACTTCCGGGCCGGGTGGCCCCGTTCCATACCCGACACGGCCCGGCCGCCCCGCATGCTCCGCTTCTTCGCCGATTCCGACGGGCAGACGATCACCCCGGACGCCATGGCCCGCGATTTGGCCGCGCACTTCCACAGCTGGCGCACTCTCACCCGCCGTCACGGTCTCGTCGTCATCGAGGCCCACGCCCCCGACGCGACGCGGGCGGCGACGGTCAACGGCACCACCCTGGCGACCGATCTCGACGCCACGCACGGCTACTCCCGTCAGTACCCGGTGGAACCACAGGTGTTCGCCTGGGCCGCCGAAGTGGCCGGATTCCGCAGCGTTCGACATCACGACCTTGGCATCGCGAACACCGGACATACGATGCTGACCATCGACCACTTCAGAACGCGTGGGGAGCGATGATGGTGCTGTCCGCCGAGGGCGTGTGTGCCGGATACCGCGGCCGATCCGTCCTGACGGACGTGAGCCTGGACTTCGGACCGGGAGTGCACGTCCTGCTCGGCCCCAACGGAGCGGGGAAGACCACCCTGTTCCGGGTGCTGGCCGCGGTACTCAAGCCCGCTTCCGGGCGGGTGCTGGTCGCCGGCCGCGATCCACACCACGACCCTGGCGCCAAGCGGCTGATCTCCGTGACCGCGCACCGGGCCGCGCTCTCACCCCAGTTGACCGTCGGCGGAAACCTCGGCTACTGGGCCCGTGTCCTCGACCTGCCGGCCGCGCTGCGCGAGCAGCGCATCACCGACGTCGTCTCCGCGCTGCACCTGCACGACCTCGTCGACCGGACCGCCGGAACCCTCAGCCGCGGCCAGACCCAGCGCGTCGCGCTGGCCAAGGCGCTGCTCTCCGACCCACCCGTCCTGCTTTTGGACGAACCCACGACAGGCATGGACCCGGCGGCGACCGCCGACCTCAGGGAGCGACTGCGGGGACTCGCTGCGGACGGTCGTACGATCGTCGCCTCCACCCACAACATGAGCGAGGCCCAGGCACTCGCCGACGATGTCACGTTGCTGAGCGCCGGCCGCATCGCCGGGCGCGGAACTCCCGCCGAACTACGCGAGGAGATGGTCGGACTCGGCCTGCGCCTGCGCATCCGTGCCCGCCTGGATCCCACCGAAGCGCTCCGCCGTCTCGGCCATGAGCCCGTCCCGGACCGGGAGGGCGCGGTCCTGGTCGAGGTCGCCGGCGACAGCGAGACCGAGACCCTCATCGAGGAGCTCGTTCGTCAGGGAGTAGGACTCAGAGAGGTCGCCCAGGCCGGGAACGCCCTGGAAGACGTCTTCCTCCACCTCGACAACCAGACCCACCACCAGCCCGCCTACCAGACCTGGGACCAGCAGTGACGGCACCCGCCGGAACCCCCCGCCCGTTCGCGCTCACCCACGCGCTCATCTGGCGTCTGCTTCATGAGGGCAGACGCCATCTGCTGGCCCCAGTGCTGCCCTTCGTCGCGGTCCTCGCCCTCATGGTGCTCACCTCCCTGCGCGGCAGCGGAGCGGTCAACGGCGCCGGCTCCTTCCTCGACGTCGCCGCCCGCTACACCAGCGGCGGCCACGCCGTCACCATGGGTATCCTGCTGACGCTGGGCCCCGCCCTGGCCGCGTTCTTCAACTCAGTGTCCGTGACCCGCGCCGTACAGGGCCTGGTGGGCGCGGAGGTCACCCGGGGCGGCTTCGAGGAACTGCTCAGCGCCCCCTACACACCCAGGCGCATCGCTACAGCCGTCCTCGGCTACATGGCCGCCGCGGCGACCGGGTTCTGGGCCGCCTACATGGCCATCGTGGCCCTGGCCACGGGCCTGCTCGTGGCCACGACATCAACGCGGCTCCACCTGGACGCGGGATACACGGCACTGTCACTCCTCCTGCCGCTGCTCATAGCCCTGACCAGCGGCAGCCTCGCCCTTCTGGTCAGCTTGTTGTTCCCCCGCCTCACCCAGATCGGCGGCGCTGCGGGCCTGTCCGGCGGAAACCTGGGCAACGTGATCGCCATGCTGCCTGCGATCGGCTCGCTGTTCGCACTGACGTACGGGCTGCCGCATCTGGGAGCCACCCGGTTGCTGCTGGCCGCTGGAGGCATCACGTTCCTCATCGCCGTCGCGTCGGTTGCCGTCGTCGCCGCCTGCTTCAGCCCCGAAACGGCACTTGATTCCTGACACGTCGACTCCCTCCCCCCACCTATCGCAAGGAGACACGGCCTATGGCCGGCAAATCGATCGTGCGATGCTCTGCAGGACACCTGTTCACGGCGACGTGGGTCCCGCTGATCGGCATCAAATCGATACGCCTCACGCCCAGTCGCCGCTTCGCGAGGTGCCCGGTCGAGCGGCACTGGGGCATGGTGACGAAGACCGACAGCATGAACCTGAGTCAAGCCGAACTCGCATCGGCACAAGCCCACGACGCGGGTCTGCAGTGACCCGCCTAGAGGCCCCCTGGATCTCCCCCGTGGGAGGTTTGTCCTCACTCCGCTCCGTGGAGCAGATCCGTGCCAGGTCCAGCACCCAGTCTCCAGATCCCGCGACCTCTACTGAGTCCTCCCAGGGGGTGGCCGAGCCCTCCCAGGGTGTACCCGTCGTATGGCCGTCCGGGTGTACTCGCAGGTCATACGGGTCCGCCTGGCCGATGTGACCGGGCGGACCTTGCGGTTTCGGGTGACGATTGTGGAGGATGCCCGGTGGGGACCGGGGCCCCCGTGTCGAAAACGGCAGGGGCGGACCGCTACCCGGAGTACGCATCAGGAGACAGCGATGTCGTCCCAGCAGGCTCAGCCCGTCGAGGCTCAGGAGCCCGAGACCCCGCATCTCGACTTCCGAGGAACGACCCCGTACGAGGACTATGTCCAGGCGGACGTTCTGACCCACCTCCAGCACACCCTCTCCGACGACCCCGGAGAGATGGTCTTCCTGGTCACCACCCAGGTCATGGAGCTGTGGTTCACGGTCATCGTCCACGAGTGGGAGACCGCGGCGAACGCGCTCCGCGAGGACCGGGTGCCGGTCGCGGTGGCCGCGCTGAAGCGGTCCGTACGGGAGCTGGAGGCGCTGAACGCCTCCTGGCGGCCCCTCGCCCAGCTCACCCCCGCCCAGTTCAACTCGTACCGCTCGGCCCTCGGCGAGGGCTCCGGCTTCCAGTCAGCGATGTACCGCCGGATGGAGTTCCTGCTCGGCGAGAAGTCCGCGTCCATGCTGGTCCCGCACCGGGGCGCGCCGCGCGTGCACGCCGAGCTGGAGAAGGCACTGCACGAACCGAGCCTCTACGACGAGGTCCTGAGGCTGCTCGCGCGAAGCGGCCACGCGGTCCCGAAGTCCGTACTGGACCGGGACGTGTCCCAGCGCTACGAGTCCTCGCCGGAGGTGGAAGCGGTGTGGACGGCCCTGTACGCGGGCGACGAGTACGACGAACTCGCCCGCCTCGGTGAGGCGTTGACCGACGTCGCCGAACTGGTGTGGCGATGGCGCAACGACCATCTCGTCGCGACGCGCCGCGCGATGGGCGCGAAGACGGGCACGGGCGGCTCCGCCGGGGTGGCCTGGCTGGAGAAGCGGGCGCAGAAGAACGTGTTCCCCGAGCTGTGGACGGCGAGGTCTCATGTCTGAGCGGTCTGAGCGGTCTGAGCGGTCTGAACAGGGTGTCTCCGAGCGGTCCGACCTGTATGCCAGGGCCGTCGAACTGGACGCCTCCGACGAACTCGCCAAACTGCGTGCGCAGTTCGTCCTGGACGACGTGGTGTACCTCGACGGGAACTCACTCGGCGCGCTCCCGGCGTCGGTCCCCGGCCGGATCGACGACGTCGTACGCCGCCAGTGGGGCGAACTGCGCATCCGCTCCTGGGAGGAGAGCGGCTGGTGGACGGCGCCGGAGCGGATCGGCGACCGGATCGCGCCGCTGGTCGGGGCGGCCCCCGGCCAGATCGTGGTGGGCGACTCCACGAGCGTGAACGTCTTCAAGGCCCTGGTGGGAGCGGTCCGTCTGGCCGCCCTGTCCTCCGACGGGCGTGACGAGATCATCGTCGACGCGACGACGTTCCCGACGGACGGCTACATCGCGGCGTCCGCGGCCCGCCTGACAGGCTGCGAACTGCGCCCTCTGGAACCGGCGGAAGTCCCCTCCGCGCTGGGCCCCCGCACGGCGGCGGTCCTCCTGAACCACGTCGACTACCGCACCGGCCGTCTGCACGACCTCCCGGCCCTCACGTCCGCGATCCACGACGCGGGTGCCCTGGCGGTCTGGGACCTGTGCCATAGCGCCGGGGCCCTGCCGGTGGACCTCGACCGCCACGGGGTCGACCTCGCGGTCGGCTGCACGTACAAGTACCTGAACGGAGGCCCGGGCTCCCCGGCGTACCTCTACGTCCGCGCCGACCTCCAGCCCCGCTTCGACTCCCCGCTCCCCGGCTGGAACTCCCACGCCGACCCGTTCGGCATGAGCCCCGCCTACGAACCGGCCCCGGGCGCCCTGCGGGGCCGCGTCGGCACCCCGGACATCCTCTCCATGCTGGCCCTGGAGGCCGCGCTGGAGGTGTGGGAGGGCGTCTCGATCGACTCCGTCCGCACCAAGTCCCTCGCCCTGACCGACTTCTTCCTGGAATGCGTCGAGGCGTACGTCCCCCGGGGCCGCATCGAGTCCCTGACCCCCTCCACCCACGCCGAACGCGGCAGCCAGGTCGCCCTGCGCTGCGCGGACGCGGGCGAGGTGATGAAGCGCCTGATCGAACAGGGCGTCGTAGGCGACTTCCGCCACCCCGACGTCCTCCGCTTCGGCTTCACCCCCCTGTACGTGGGCTTCGCAGACGCGGAACGGGCGGCGCGGGTACTGGGGGAGACGGTGAGCGAGGGGGCGTAGCTAGGTGTTCTGTTCGGCTGCGGATGGGTTGGGGGGCTGATCACGCAGTTCCCCGCGCCCCTGGGATCCGGGGCTGCGCCCCTGGAACCGGGGCTGCGCCCCGGATCCCCGCCCGGCCGCAGTCTTCCGGGTGCGGGCCGCTGGGGGCCGGTCGCGCAGTTCCCCGCGCCCCTAAATGCCTCGGACCGTCCGGTGCCCGAGGGGCAAATGCCTCGGACCGTCCGGTGCCCGAGGGGCGAGACCGGAGCCCTGTGGAGGTCTGGGCCGCAGCCCTGCGGGGGTCTGGGGCGAAACCCTGCGGGGGTCTGGGCCGCAGCCCTGCGGGGGTCTGGGGCGAAACCCTGCGGGGTTCTGGGGCGGAGTTCTGCGGGGTTCCGGGCCGCAGCCCTGCGGGGGTCCTGGGGGCGGCAGCCCCCCGTGGGGTGCAGGGGTGGATCCCCGCGGGGGTGCGAGGGCGTAGCCCCTGGCGGGGTGAGGGGGCGGATCCCCGCGGGGGTGCGGGGGCGTAGCCCTTGGCGGGGTGAGGGGGCGGATCCCCGCGGGGGTGCGGGGGCGTAGCCCTTGGCGGGGTGCGGGGGCGGATCCCCGCGGGGGTGCGAGGGCGTAGCCCCTGGCGGGGTGCGGGGGTGGATCCCCGCGGGGGTGCGAGGGCGTAACCCCTGGCGGGGTGCGGGCGCGGAGCCCCGCGGGGGGTCTGGGGGCGTAGCCCCTGGTGGGGTTGAAGGGGCGTAGCCCCTGGGGATGGGTCGGGTAGGGGCGGCGGGGGCGATCAACCCCCGGCCGGCCCCCACGCCGGTTCACTCCCCGACGACGTACACCCCCGCCACCGCCGCAGCAAACGCCCCCTCCGCCGCCCGCACGGCAGCCCCCTCGTCCGGCACCGCCCCAACAGTCAGCAACGAGTAATAGAGCGGCGCCGACACCGCCCGTACGACCATCGCCGCATCGGTCCCCACCGGCAGCTCCCCCCGAGCCACCCCCTCCTCGACACACGGCACCCACTCACTCACCCGCACGTCATAGAACCGCCGCAACGCCTCCGCCGTACGCACATCGCACGTCGCCGCGGCGATCACGGCCCGAAACAACGCCCCCTGCCGAGGATCGGCCAACGTCCGCCGCACCAACTCGGCGTTGGCCCGCAGATCACCACGTACGGACCCGGTCTCCGTACGCGGCGACGACTGCTCCGCCATGTCACTCAGCAGATCGGCGACGAGCCCCGTCACCGACCCCCACCGCCGGTACACCGTCGTCTTCCCGACCTCCGCCCGCCGTGCCACATCGGCGAGATCGAGATGCGCGAACCCCTCCTCGGCGAGTACATCCCCCGCGGCACGCAACACGGCCGCACGAACCCGGGCGGTACGCCCACCAGGACGTACGGTGCCGGGCACACCAGGATGTACCGTGCCGGGTTCACCAGGACCCACGAGGCCGGGCTCGCCACGACCTACGGTGCCGGACTCGGCGGACATGACGGACTCCTTAGCAATGCCGTTCGCGTGACCCATCCAGCGTAACGAAACACCTGATCCGTTTACCCCTCACCGAGCGTGACATCCGGGTGTAGACGCACGTCACGGGCCTGATACCGTCCCCGCCAACGGCCGAATGCACTCCTGGTCCGCCAAATCCGTTTCACCGCTGAGAGGTTGGAGCATGCCGGACGACGCCGCAGCACGGGACGCCGCCGAGGAGGCCTCGGCCTTCTCCCACCCGCCGGTCGACCCCGACGTCACCGCCACGTACGGCGACCATCCCGACCAGGTGATCGACTTCTACACCCCGCGCGAACTCGACCCCGAGGTTCCCGCCCCGTTGGTGATCGTCCTGCACGGCGGCGCCTGGCGCGCCCCGTACGACCGTCGCCACATCACCCCGTTCGCGGACTACCTGGCCCGCCGGGGCTTCGCCGTGGCCAACGTGGAGTACCGCCGGGGCGCCGCGATCCCCGCGCAGGGCGGCGAGGGCCCGGTCGCGGGCCGCTGGCCGGACACCTTCGACGACATCGCGGCCGCACTCGACGCGCTGCCGGCGCTCGCCCGCGAGCACCTGCCGCGGGCGGACCTCCGCCGCACGGTGATCACCGGCCACTCGGCCGGCGGCCACCTCGCCCTGTGGGCCGCCGCCCGCCACGTCCTGCCCGCCGACGCTCCTTGGCGCACCGACCGCCCCGCTCCGCTGCGCGGTGTCGTGGCCCTCGCCCCGATCGCGGACTTCGCGGTCGCCGAGAAACTGAACGTCTGCTCCGGAGCCTCCCGCCAACTCCTCGGCGGCGAGGCCAGGTTCGCGGAGCGGCAGCCGTACGCCGACCCGGCGTTCCTGCTCCCCACCGGCATCGCCACGACCCTCGTGCAGGGCCGCACCGACGTCGTCGTCCCGGAGACGGTCGCCGAGTCGTACGCGGAGGCGGCGGCGAGGGCGGGCGAGGTGGTGGGTCTGACGCTCCTGGAGGACGTGGGCCACTTCCCGCTGATCGACCCGGCGGCGGACGCGTGCGCGGTGGTGGCCGAGGAGATCGCCCAACTGGCTTGGTAGCGTCCCCCGGTCATACCCGTAGTACCTGAGAGCTACCTCCAAGATGAGCTCCCTGGCGGGACGCGAATGACACGTCACGATCCGTAACTTCCCATCCAGAGGCGCCCGATGAGCGGGCGGACCGGACGGGAAGGACGCCATGGAGCTCCGGGGGAAGCCGACCGCGGCGGGAAGGGCGACACAAGCCACCCAGACGGCACCGCCTCGTGAACCGTCCAGTCCACCACCCGAGCCGACGGAGTCATTCGAGCCGGTACGGCTGGCCCCGTCGGCCCCGTCGGCCCCGTCGGCCCCGTCGGCTCAACCGGCCCCTCCGGCTCGACCGGCGGAGCCCCCGCCCCCCACCCCCCGTATCCGGTTCCTCCGGCGCCTGAGCCGCACCCTGCTCGCCGCCCTGGTCACGGCCGCCGTGGTCGTCCCCGTCTCCGCCGCGGCCCGCCCCCGGATCCCCGCCCCGGCCCCCGCCGCCCTCGCCCCGCCGACGACAGCGACGCTGGACGAGGCCTACACGGCGAACCGGGCGAACGCCGCGGAGGCGTCCCGCATGGCCGCCGCCCACGGCGACCGCACCCGCGCCGCCGCGGACCGCGCCATGGCAGCCCCCTCCCGCCACTTCCTCTCCTTCGACGGGCGCGGCCAGGGCCTGGCCGTCGAGGTCCTCGGCGACCTCGCCCACGCGGACCGCGTCGCGGTCCTGGTCCCGGGTTCCGACACGACCTTGGAGACCTACGGCCGCTTCCGAGCGGGAGCGGCAGCCCTCCAAGACCGCCTCAACAGCCTCGACCGTCGCCACGGATCCCACGGATCCCACGGATCCCACGGATCCCACGGATCCCACGGATCCCACGGATCCCACGGATCCCACGGATCCCACGGATCCCACGTATCCCCCTCACGTCCGCATACGGCGGTCATCGCCTGGCTCGGCTACGAGACGCCGGGCACGGTCAGCACCACGGTCCTGACGACCGGCCGCGCCGAGGACGCGGCCCCGCAGCTGAAGCGGTTCATACGCGAACTGCGGGGCGTCGTCGGCGAGAAGGCGCACGTCTCCCTGCTGTGCCACTCGTACGGCACGGTCGTCTGCGGCCGCGCGGCGCACGGGCTGGACGCGGACGACATCGCCCTCATCGGCAGCCCGGGCACCGGCGCGGACTCCGTGGCGGCACTGCGCACCTCCGCTCGGATCTGGGCGGCCCGAGGCGCCGACGACTGGATCGTGAACGTCCCGCACGTCCACGCGGACCTCTTCGGCACCACCGTCGGCTTCGGCGCCGACCCGGTGTCCCCGGCCTTCGGCGCCCACATCTTCACGGCGGGCACCGGCGGCCACAGCGACTACTTCAAACCGGGCTCCGTGTCCTTGGACAACCTCGCCCGGATCGTCCTCGGAGACACCTCGGAGGTAACCCGTGCGTGAGTCGATGGTCCGTAAGTCGATGGTTCATGAACAGGCAGCCGCCCGCCGAACGACCGCACAGAACGCACCGACCACACCGAAGCGCCGCACGCGCCCCTCCGCTCCTACGCGCACGGTCGCCCTGCGCACCGCCACCCACGCCATAGGAGACGGCGCCCGCCGTATCGACGCCGCCACCCCCGCGGAGCGGGACCGCGCGGTCGACGCCCTGCGCGCCTTCGCGATCCTCGGCGTGGTCCTGGGCCACTGGCTGGTGACGGCCCTGGTCGCGGACGGCGGCGCGCTGCACACGGCGAGCCCGTTGCAGCACATGCCGTGGCTGGCCCCCATCTCCTGGGTCTTCCAGACACTCGCGGTGTTCTTCCTGGTGGGCGGCCATGTGGCGACGAAGAGCTACGCGTCGGCGCGGGCGCGTGGCACGACGTACGGACAGTGGCTGCGCGCCCGCCTCACACGGCTCTTCAAACCCGTGGCCGCGGTACTGACGCTCTGGACGGTGGCCACCGTCGGCCTGCTCGCGTCGGGCACCGGAGTCGGTACGGTCCACACCCTCGTCAAACTCGCCCTGTCCCCGCTGTGGTTCCTCCTGGTCTTCGCGGGACTGACGGCCGCGACGCCCCTGCTCACCCGGCTCAACCCGCTGTGGCCGCTGGCCGTCGTTCTCCACGTGGACCTGATGCGTTTCGGACTCGGTGGCCCGTCCTGGCTCGGCTGGGTGAACGTGGCGGCGGGCTGGATGGTCCCGTACACGCTGGGCGCGGCCTGGACGCGCGGCGAGTTGGACCGGCGGCGTGCGGGCTGGGTGCTGCTCCTGTGCGGCGCGGCGGCGACCGCGGCGCTGGTGATGTGGGCCGGCTACCCGGCGTCGATGGTCGGCGTCCCGGGCGCGGCGGTCTCGAACCTGAACCCGCCGACGCTGGCCGCGGTCACCCTCGGCATGGCTCAGTGCGGCCTCGCTCTTCTGCTGCGCGAGTCGCTGCGCCGGTGGATGCGGCGGCCCCTGGCGTGGGCTGCGGTGGCCCTGGTCAATCTGTCGGCGATGACGATATTCCTCTGGCACCAGACATCCATGATGGCGGTCACCGCCGTGGGCCTGTCAGCGGGAAGGCTGCCCGGTCTGCACATGGTTCCCGACGGTTTGGGCTGGGTGGCTGCCCGCCTCGCCTGGCTTCCGGTCTTCGCCTTCGCGCTCGGCGTCTGCTGGGTCGCCTTTCGCTCCTACGAACAAGGTCCGCGCCGCCGTTCCGGCCGCCCCTCCCGGGTCGTCCGCGTCCACCGTCGTGGCGGTCCGGCGGGGTCACGAACGGCCCGCGGTGCCTAGGGTTGATCACGTGACCAGCGCCGAGCCGAGGCCCCCGAGCAGCGAGCCGAGCAGCGAGCCGACCCGAGCGCTCCTGCGCGAGGTCCTCACCGACCTCACCTCACCGTCGGTGGCCCCGCTGCCCCCGCTGTCCCGGCCCCGTTGGCTGCGCTGGCTGCCGCACGTGGTGCTGTGCCTGATCGCGCTCGGGCTCGCACTCGCGGGCGTGGCCGAGCTGAGCGACACCTACCGACTCGGCGTCCCGCTGGGTGAGGTGACCGGGGCCGCGCAGGGCGTCGCGATCGCCCTCGCCCTGCGGCGGCCCGTGCCGGCCTGGTGGCTGTCGCTGGGCGCCACGCTCCTGGCCGCCGCCGGGGCCAGGTCGCACATGATGGCGGACATCCGTGCGCCGCGCCCCGACTGGCCGTGGAGTTCGCCCGCGCTGGTCGCGCAGGCCTTCGTGCTCTTCCTGCTGGCGCTGCGGCTGCCCACACGGGTGGCCATCGGCGCGCTGTCCGTGACCGCCCTGCTGACGTACGTCATGCAGGGCCTCGTCGGCGGACAGCTGTACCACTCGACGGGGTTCCTGGCGGTCGTCGTCTTCGCCGCGGTGGTCCTCCTCGGCATCGCCCTGCGCGGCCGCCGCGAGGCCCGAACCCAGCTCGTCGAACAGGCCTCGCAGACCGAGGAGGAGCGTGCCCGCCGCACCCTCCTGGAGGAGCGCAGCCGGATCGCGCGCGAGCTGCACGACGTGGTCGCCCACCACATGTCGGTGATCTCCATCCAGGCCCAGGTCGCCCCGCACCTGGTCGAGAACCCCTCCGACGAACTGAAGGAGAACCTCGAGGGGATCCGGCAGAACGCCCTGGAGGCGCTCACCGAGCTGCGCCGCGTCCTCGGCGTACTGCGCTCCGAGAACCCCGAGGACCCGTACGGCCTCGGTGCCGGCACCGGTGCCGCCCCCAACTCCCCGCAGCCCACGCTCGACCGCCTCGACGCCCTCGTCGAGAACACCCGCGCCGCCGGTCTCCAGGTCAACACGGAGATCACCGGCGAGCAGCTCCCGCTGCCGCCCGGCGTGGAGCTGTCGGCGTACCGGATCATCCAGGAGGCACTGAGCAACGCGCTGCGGCACGCGCCCGGTTCGGTGGTCCGCGTCGAGCTGTGGCACTTCCCGCGCGGGCTGCAGGTGCGGGTGATCAACTCCAGACCCGAGCGTCCCGCCCCGCCGTCCCCGGGCGCGGGGCACGGGCTGCTCGGCATGCGGGAGCGCGCCGCGATGCTGGGCGGCACCCTCGTGACCTCCGAGACCGCGCACGGCGGTTTCGTGGTGGCGGCCTTCCTGCCCCGCGACGGCGCGGTCACGGGCGACGCCCCCTCCACCGACCTTTCCCCTCCCTCTTCCACCGACCCTTCGTCTGCCCCTTCCCCTGCTCCTTCCCCCGCCACCTCCCCATCCACCGACGTCGATCGCCCAGGCCGCACAGGAGACGAGAGCCGATGACGAGCAGCACCATCCGCGTACTGATCGCCGACGACCAGCAGATGGTCCGCCAGGGTTTCACCGTGCTGCTCAACACCCAGCCCGACATCGAGGTGGTCGGCCAGGCGGTCGACGGCCTGGACGCCATCGCCAAGGTCGCCGAACTCGCCCCGGACGTCGTGCTGATGGACATCCGTATGCCCGAACTCGGCGGCATCGACGCGACCAGACGCATCACCGGCGAGACCCCGCACATCAAGGTGCTGGTGCTCACCACCTTCGACCTCGACGAGTATGTGTACGAGGCGCTGCGTGCCGGCGCCTCCGGCTTCCTGCTCAAGGACGCGTCCGCCGACCAGCTGGCCGAGGCGGTACGGGTGGTGGCGGCGGGCGACGCGCTGCTCGCCCCCGGGATCACCCGCCGTCTCATCGCCGAGTTCTCCCGCCTGGACTCCACACCCCGTGCCCCGCTCAAGCAGCGCGTGGGTGAGCTGACCGAGCGGGAGACGGAGGTGCTGGCCCTCATCGCGCAGGGCCTGTCGAACGCGGAGATCGCCGAGCGACTGGTCGTCGCCGAGCAGACCGTGAAGACCCATGTGGGCCGCATCCTGGTGAAACTGGGCCTGCGCGACCGCACCCAGGCCGCGGTCTTCGCCTACGAGTCGGGCCTGGTACGCCCGTCCGGCTACTGAGCCCGCGGACTTCTGCGCCTACCCCGTCCCCCGGGTGTCCCCCGGATCCCTCCCGGGGGGATACCCGTAGTACCTGAGACGGATCCCGCAGGACCCTTCTCACTGGTGACGACCGCGACCCGGCAGGCGGCCTACCGTTTTGAACGTGACCGAGACGACCCAGACGCAGATGAAGCCGCCGGGCGGGGCCAAGCCCCGCAGCCCGGAGTTCCGGCTGGCCGCGGACGCCCTGCGCGGGCTGCGGCAGGACCTGTTCCACGATGCCTTCGCCTACCGTCCGCTGCCGCGGATGCGAGTGGACGGCCCGCTCACCCGACGCCTGCCCGAGCGCGTCAGGGAGTACGCGGCCTGGACTCCGCACGCCGTGGTCGCGGCGTGCGGACTGCTCGCGATGGCCGTCGCGAGCACCGCGAACCAAGGCGGCCCCGGCATCAGGAGTCTGGTGCCCAGCCTCCTCGCGCTGCTCCCGGTGCTGCTGACGCTCGTCCGGCCGGTCGGAGCCTTCTGGTTCTCCATGGCGGCGACACCGTTCGTGGTCGTGTTCAGCGACAGCTGGGGTGACTGGCCCTGGCCGCCGGGCGCCTTCATCACCCACCTGCTGGTGCTGACGGTCGTGGCGCTGCGGACCCGACCGCGCACCGCGGCCTGGATGTGGGTGCTGACCGCGTTGTACGGGTCGGCGGCCGAGACCGTATTCGGCTCCGGGCACTACGCGACCGACTCGATGCCCCTGCTGTTCCTCGCCGCTCTCGCCCTGCTGGTCGTCACCGTCCTGCACATACGCCGCACGGCGGAGCAGGAGGTGACCGCCCAGCAGTCGGAGACGGCGCAGGAGCGCTCCAAGCGCACCCTCCTGGAGGAGCGCACCACGATCGCCCGCGAGCTGCACGACGTGGTCGCCCACCACATGTCGGTGGTCGCCATCCAGGCGGAGGCCGCGCCCTACCGGGTGGAGAACCCACCGCCCGAGCTGGAGCAGGCCTTCGTCACGATCCGGGAGAACGCGGTGGCGGCGCTCACCGAGCTGCGCCGCGTCCTCGGTGTCGTACGTGCCGCGGACTACGAGGCTCCGGACGCCCCGCAGCCCACCCTCGCCGACCTCGGCGCGCTCCTCGCCAATGTGCGGGAGGCGGGCCTGAGCGTGGAGAAGACGGTCACGGGCGCGGTGCGCGAACTCCCGCAGGGAGTGGAGCTGTCGGCGTACCGCATCGTCCAGGAGGCGCTGAGCAACACCCTGCGGCACGCACCGGGCGCGACGGCCCGCGTCGAGATCGGCTACGTTCTCGGCGGGCTCGGCCTGCGCATAGTCAACGGCCCCGCGCAGACGACGACCCTGGTGAAGTCCACCCACGGCGCGGGGCACGGCATCACCGGGATGCGCGAGCGGGTCACGATGCTGGACGGTGAGATGACGACGGGCGAGACGGACGACGGGGGATACGAGGTGACGGTCTTCCTGCCGGTGCCGCTGCGGGCGGCGGAGGAAACCGGATGACGAACGGCACCATCCGCGTCCTGATAGCCGACGACCAGGTGATGGTCCGCGAGGGCTTCTCGGTGCTGCTCGGCGCGATGCCGGACATCGAGGTGGTCGGCGAGGCGGTCAACGGCCGGGACGCGGTCGAGCGGGTACGTGAGCTCGGTCCGGACGTCGTGCTGATGGACATCCGCATGCCGGAGATGAACGGCATCGAGGCGACCCGGGAGATCGTCGCCGCCGACAGCGCCGCGAAGGTGCTGGTGCTGACCACCTTCGACCTCGACGAGTACGTGTACCAGGCGCTGCGCGCGGGAGCCTCCGGCTTTCTGCTCAAGGACGCCTCGGCGCGCCAACTCGCCGACGGGGTGCGCGTGGTGGCGGCCGGGGAGGCGTTGCTCGCTCCGTCCGTGACCAAGCGGCTGATCACCGAGTTCTCCAAGCTCTCGGACGCCCCGCGGCTCTCGGCCACGGCGCAGGCGGCCTACGGCGAGCTGACCGAGCGGGAGACGGAGGTGCTGGTCCTGATCGCGCAGGGCCTGTCGAACGCGGAGATCGCCTCGCGGCTGTTCGTCGCCGAGTCCACGATCAAGACCCATGTGAGCCGGATCCTGGTGAAGCTGGGCCTGCGGGACCGCACACAGGCGGCGGTGTTCGCGTACGAGGCGCGGCTGATCACACCCAGGTGACCGGGTGACTCACATGACCGAGGCCACCGAGGCCACCGAGGTGACCGGCGACCTGGGTGCCTGCTGACCGGGGGAGCGCGGCGGCCGGGCCGATGGCGGGGTACGGGGG
>NZ_JBHVST010000071.1:36515-59426 GCF_042885015.1 Streptomyces sp. NPDC058086
CGCGCCGGGCCCGGGGGCTCTGGGGGGGGTACGGGGGTCCCCGCCGCCGGCCCGGCCGCCGAGACACCCCTGTTCAGCGGGGCCGAGTCGGGCTAGCGTCCGCCCATGGCAGCCTCGCAGTCCCCGCAGTCCCCGCAGTCTCCGCAGACACCGTCGGCCTTCGATCCCTGGAACCCGGAGTTCGTGGCGAACCCGTACCCCGCGTACGCGGAGCTGCGCGAGCGTGGCCGGGTGCACTACTACGAGCCCACCGACCAGTGGCTGGTCCCGCACCACGCGGACGTGTCGGCGCTGCTGCGGGAGCGGCGCCTGGGCCGGACCTACCAGCACCGTTACACGCACGAGGATTTCGGGCGGACGGCACCTCCGCCCGAGCACGAGCCGTTCCACGTCCTCAACGACCACGGAATGCTGGACCTGGAGCCGCCGGACCACACGCGGATCCGACGGCTGGTCTCCAAGGCGTTCACGCCGCGCACGGTCGAGCAGCTCAGGCCGTATGTGGACCGGCTGGCGAACGAGCTGGTCGCCGGTCTGGTGGCGGCCGGCGGCGGTGATCTGCTCACCGATGTCGCCGAGCCGCTCCCGGTGGCCGTGATCGCCGAGATGCTGGGCATCCCGGAGTCGGACCGGGCGCCGCTCAGGCCGTGGTCGGCGGACATCTGCGGGATGTACGAGCTGAACCCTTCCGAGGAGACGGCGGCGAAGGCGGTCCGGGCGTCGGTGGAGTTCACGGAGTACCTCCGGGAGCTGATCGCGGCGCGCCGCAAGGAGCCGGGCGACGACCTGATCTCGGGGCTCATCGCCGCGCACGACGAGGGCGACCGTCTGACCGAGCAGGAGATGATCTCCACCTGCGTCCTGCTGCTGAACGCGGGGCACGAGGCGACGGTGAACGCCACGGTGAACGGGTGGTGGGCGCTGTTCCGCAACCCCGACCAGTTGGCGGCCCTGCGCGGCGACCGTTCGCTGATCCCCACGGCGGTGGAGGAGCTGATGCGCTACGACACCCCGCTCCAGCTCTTCGAACGGTGGGTTCTGGACGACATCGAGATCGACGGCACGACCGTTCCCCGGGGTGCGGAGATCGCCCTGCTCTTCGGCTCCGCCAACCACGACCCGAAGGTGTTCGCGTCCCCGGAGAGTCTGGACCTCTCCCGCACCGACAACCCCCACATCTCCTTCAGCGCCGGCATCCACTACTGCATCGGCGCCCCGCTGGCCCGTCTCGAACTGGCGGCGTCCTTGGGCGCTCTGCTGGAGAAGGCGCCGACGCTCGCCCTCGCCGCGGAGCCGGAGCGCAAGCCGAATTTCGTGATCCGCGGGCTGGAGGGGCTCAGCGTCGTACTCTGACCCGCCCGGACCGGCGGCCCCGCCCCCGCACCGAGCACGCGTGCGCCCGCCGTCAGGTGCTCATGTCCCGCCGCCGCAACGCCGCCAGCCCCGCGGCGGTCAGGGCCACCGCGATCGCCGTCAGGATCAGTACCGGCGTCCATGTCATCTCCCCGCCCGGCAGCTTGGGGAGGTGGCCGAAGGGGGAGAGGTCCATGGCGGCCTGGGGGACGTTCAGGGCGGGGCCGATCCAGCCCAGCAGGAGGGCGACCCCGGCCGCGCCCCAGGCGCCGGGGGCCAGCTGGGGCGAGATCCCGTAGAGAAGGACCGCCAGCCCGCCCAGCGTCCAGACCGCCGCGACCTGGACGAGGCAGGCGCCGAGCACGGGCCCGAGCTCATGGCCGTACCCGAGTCCGAGGCCGAGCCCGCCCAGCGCCATGATGAGCGCCGCGCCACCGAAGGCGACGACCAGGTGTCCGCCGGCCCACCGCAGCCGCCCCACGGCGTTCGCCAGCACCGGTTCCGCCCGCTGCGAGGTCTCCTCACCGTGCAGGCGCAGCACCGAAGAGACGACGTACAGCGCGGCCACCATCCCGAGCATGCCGACCATCGCCGCGAGGAACGCGTCCGTGATCCCGGACTGCCCGCCCATCCGCTCGATGATCTGCCGGGTCTTGTCGTTGCTCCCGACCAGATCGGCGGCCCCCTTCGTGATCCCGCCGAACGCGGCCCCCGCGGCGAGGAACCCGAGGCTCCACCCCAGCACGGCCCCCCTCTGCAGCCGCCAGGCCAGCGCCCCGGCCGATCCGAGCCGCCCCTGCGCGGGCCCCGGCCGGGTCGGCAGGAAGCTCATCCCGACATCGCGTCGCCCGGCGAGTTCGTAGGCGACCGCGCCCTGGATCGCCACGGCCGTGACGAACAGCGGCAGCACCCACCACCGTTCCTGCGCGAAGGGGCGTTCGTTCTCCAGCCACCCCAGCGGCGACACCCAGGTCAGCACGGACGAACCGTCGTTCGTCGACGAGTCGCCCGCCGCCCGCAGCACGAACGCCGCGCCGAGCAGCCCGCCCGTCAGCCCCTTGGCGAGCCGCGCGCTCTCGGTGAGCTGGGCGACGATCGCCGCCATGGTGGCGAAGACCATGCCGACGCCCCCGACGCCGAGCCCGAGGGCCAGCGCCCCGGCACCGCCCTGGCCTGCCAGCCCGCCCGCGATGAGCAGCGCGAGCACGCCGTTGGCGACGAGGGCGGCCAGCAGCGCCGCCGTCAGCGGGGCCCGGCGCCCCACCATCGCCGACGAGAGGAGTTCCTGGCGCCCGCTCTCCTCCTCCTCGCGGGTGTGCCGTACGACGACGAGCAGGCTCATGATTCCGGCGAACAGACCGGCATAGCCGCCGATGCGCCAGGCGGTGAGTCCGCCGAGCGAGTCGTCGAACACCGGCCCGTAGGTGGCGCGCAGGGAGGTGTTGGTGAGCATCTGGCGGGCGAGGTCGGCGCGTTCGGCGGCGGTGCCGTAGACGGACTTCAGCGAGTTCGGCATGGACAGCACCAGCAGGCCGATCACGCCGACCCACAGCGGCATCATCAGCCGGTCGCGGCGCAGGGAGAACCTCAACAGCGTGCCGGTACCGACGAGTTGGCGGGAACCCCGGGTCCGTGTGCCGCCCCGTACGGCAGTGGTCACGGCGGTCATCGCGCCATCGCCCCTTCACCGTTCACCCGGACGTCGTCCTGGTAGTGCCGCAGGAACAGTTCCTCCAGGGTCGGCGGCGTCGAGGTCAGCGACCGTACGCCCGAGTCGGTGAGCGAGCGCAGTACGGCGTCGATCTTGTCGGTCTCGACCTGGAGCCTGACCCGGTGGCCCTGTACGTCCAGGTCGTGCACGCCGGGCAGGTGTGCCAGCCCGTTGGGCGGTCCCGCGAGTTCGGCGGTGACGCTGGTACGGGTCAGATGGCGCAGGTCGGCGAGGGTGCCGCTCTCGACGGTGCGGCCCTTGCGGATGATGCTGACGCGGTCGCACAGCTCCTCCACCTCGCTGAGGATGTGCGAGGAGAGCAGGACGGTCCGGCCGCGGTCGCGTTCCTCCTCGACGCACCGCTGGAAGACCTCCTCCATCAGCGGGTCGAGACCCGACGTGGGCTCGTCGAGGATCAGCAGGTCGACGTCCGAGGCGAAGGCGGCGACGAGGGCGACCTTCTGCCGGTTGCCCTTGGAGTAGGTGCGTCCCTTCTTGGTGGGGTCGAGTTCGAAGCGTTCGATCAGTTCCGCCCGCCGCGCCCGGTCGAGCCCCCCGCGCAGCCGCCCGTACAGGTCGATGACCTCGCCGCCGGAGAGGTTGCGCCACAGGGTGACGTCACCGGGTACGTAGGCGACCCGGCGGTGCAGTTCCACCGCGTCCGCCCAGGGGTCCCGGCCCAGCACCTGCGCCGCGCCCGCGTCGCCGCGCAGCAGGCCCAGCAGAACCCGGATGGTGGTGGACTTCCCGGAGCCGTTCGGACCGAGGAAGCCGTGCACCTCGCCGGCTTCGACGTCCAGGTCGAGACCGTCCAGCGCGTGTGTCGCGCCGAACGACTTGTGCAGCCCGGAGACGGTGATCGCCTTCGTCGTGGCCTTCGTCGTGCCCTTCGCCAGGCCCTTGGCCCTGCCCTTCGTCATGCTCCAGAACGTACGCTTCTTTCAGAAATTTGTGAAGTTAACGAATTGTATAAACTCTCAGATACAATCGAAGGATGGCAGAGCCGGAGACGGTGGGACCGGAGGCGGTGGGAGCGGTGGGTCGGGACGCGGAGGCGGTCTCGCGGTTCGTCGAGCACTTCGCGGCGCAACTCGTGGAGGCCGGGATGCCCCGGATGCCGTCCCGGGTCTTCGGCGCGCTGCTCGCCTCGGACACCGGCGCTCTGACCTCGGTCGAACTGGGCGAGCAACTGCAGATCAGCCCCGCGGCGGTCTCCGGTGCGGTGCGCTATCTGGCGCAGGTGCACATGGTGTCGCGCGAGCGGGAACCCGGTTCGCGCCGGGAGCGGTACCGCGTGCACAGCGACCAGTGGTACGAGGCGCTCACCAATCGTGAGGCGATCATCAAGCGCTGGGAGGACGCGCTGCGCGAGGGCGTCGCCAGCCTGGGCGCGGACACCCCGGCGGGCGGCCGGCTCGCGGAGACCCTTGCCTTCTTCGAGTTCATGGAGGGCGAGCTGGTGTCGATGATGGACCGCTGGCGGGTCCACCGGGAGCGGCACTTCGGCGAGGGCTGAGAGCCCTCGCCGAAGGAATGGGGGTGCAGCGGCGCTCCGACCGCGCCCGTAGCGGCTACCGCTCCATGGTTCCTACCGCTCCTTGCTCCTACCGCTCCTTGCTCCTACCGCTCCTTGCTCCTACCGTTCCTTGGTCTCCTCCAGGACCGTCCGCCCGAGCAGGGCGTACCGCTGCGGTGCACGGCGCTTGAGGTACGTCGCGTACGCCACGCCGCCCGCCGCGATCAGGGCGACGATCCAGGGGGTCGCCTTCAGTACGAGGGAGCCGGACTCCGTGCCGGCCGCGGCGCCCATGTTCGACACCAGCAGGACGACCACGCCGAGCATCGCGAGGCCGCCGACGAGCGGGGCGGTGAAGGTCCTGAACCAGTGCCTGCTCTCGGGGTGGTTCTTGCGGAAGTACGCCAGCACCGCGAAGGAGCAGACCGCCTGCACCACCAGGATGGCCATCGTGCCGAGGATGGCGAGCAGGACGTACGTACCGGTGTACGGGTCCTTGCCGGCGAGCCAGAACGCGGCGATGAGGACGGCGCTGACGACCGTCTGGACGAAGCCCGCGATGTGCGGGGAGCCGTGCTGGGGGTGGGTGCGGCCGATCGTGCGCTGGAGCGAGGGGAGGACGCCCTCGCGGCCCAGCGCGTACATGTAACGGGCGGCGCAGTTGTGGAAGGCCATGCCGCAGGCCAGCGAGCCGGTGATCATCAGCCACTGCATGACGTCGACGGCCCAGTGGCCGACGTAGTGCTCGGTGGGGTTGAAGAACAGGGCGAGCGGGTTCGAGGAGGAGGCGGCCGTGACGGCCTCGCTCTCGCCGTTGCCGATGATGGCCATCCAGGAGACGAAGACGTAGAAGACGCCGACGCCCAGCACGGAGATCATCGTCGCCTTGGGGATGATCTTCTTCGGGTCGCGGGACTCCTCGCCGTACATCGCCGTGGACTCGAAGCCGACCCACGACCAGAAGGCGAAGAAGAGGCCGAGGCCCGCCGAGGTCCCCTTGAAGGCGTTGACCGGGTTGACCGGGCCGAAGGTGAAACCGTGCGGGCCGCCGCCGTGCAGGGCGACGGAGACGGCCATGGCGGCCAGAACCGTCACCTCGGTGGCCAGCAGTACGACGAGCAGCTTCTCGGCGACGGACACCCCGAACCACGTGCCCGTCGCGTTCACGGCGAGCATCAGGATCGCGAACGCCCACCAGGGCACGTCAAGTCCCGTCTGGTCCTTGAGGGTTCCGGTGGCGAAGGTCGAGAAGATACCGATCAGGGCCGGCTCGAAGACGACGTACGCGAAGGTCGCAAGAAGTCCCGAGGCGAGTCCCGCGGTGCGGCCGAGGCCGTAGGAGATGAAGCCGTAGAAGGCGCCGGTGGAGGTGATGTGCTTCGCCATCGAGGTGAAGCCGACCGCAAAGATCGCCAGGACGACCATTGCGACGAGGTAGCTCGCCGGGGCGCCGATGCCGTTGCCGGCGGAGACCATGAAGGGCACGTTGCCCGTCATGGCGGTGATCGGGGCGGCGGTGGCGACGGCCATGAAGACCACGCCCAGCAGCCCGATCGCGTTCGGCTTGAGCCGGTGAACTGCGCCTCCGGGGGCCTCCTGGGTGCCCGCCGCCTCAGGGACCACGCCCTCTTGCACTGCCATCGAGTGGCCCCTTCCCATGATCGCTCGCCGTCCGCACCCTGGGTGCGGCGGAGTGGATTACGAACCGGAATGCTGCACGAGAAATGAGTCCTGTCACGGGTCGGGGCGTTAAATGTATGTCACCAGACCTTTAGAAGTCCGGGTGGAGCGAACGTCCTTGTTAACTCTCCGCCGGACCGTGGACCGCGCCCGACGCCCCTCCGTACGGTCCCTGGCATGAGCACCTACTCCGCCACCCTCGGCGGCCGGACGCACTCCTTCGCCGGTCTCGCGCGGCTGCTCGCCGCCGCGAGCCCCGAACGTTCAGGCGACCGCCTCGCCGGGCTCGCCGCCGACTCCGCGCAGGCGCGCGTCGCCGCGCGGTGGGCGCTGGCCGAAGTCCCGCTCGCACGGTTCCTCGCCGAGCCGGTGATCCCGTACGAGACCGACGACGTGACCCGCCTCATCGTGGACAGCCACGACGCGGCGGCCTTCGCCCCCGTCTCCGGCCTCACGGTGGGGGAGTTCCGCGAATGGCTGCTGTCGGAGGCGGCGGACGCGCCGACACTCGCCGCACTCGCCCCCGGCCTGACCCCGGAGATGGTCGCCGCGGTGTCGAAACTGATGGGCAACGCGGATCTGGTGGCGGTCGCCCGCAAGGTCCGGGTGGTCACCGCCTTCCGCTCCACGATCGGCCTCCCGGGCCGCCTGGCCACCCGCCTCCAGCCCAACCACCCCACCGACGACCCCGCGGGCGTGGCGGCGGCCCTGCTGGACGGACTGCTGCTCGGTTCCGGCGACGCGGTGATCGGCATCAACCCGGCCACGGACAGCCCCCAGGCGGTACGGGACCTGCTGGACCTCCTGGACGGAGTGATCGACCGCTACTCCATCCCCACCCAGTCCTGCGTCCTGTGCCACGTGACCACCAGCATCGACCTGATGGAACGCGGCGCCCCGGTGGACCTGGTCTTCCAGTCCATCGCCGGTACGCAGGCCGCGAACGCCTCGTTCGGGGTCACGCTGGGGCTCCTGGACGAGGCGTACGAGGCGGCGCGCTCGCTGGGCAGGGGCACGGTCGGCTCCAACGCCCTGTACTTCGAGACGGGGCAGGGCAGCGCGCTCTCCGCCGACGCGCACCACGGGGTGGACCAGCAGACGGTGGAGGCGCGGGCGTACGCGGTCGCCCGCCGCTACGACCCGCTGCTCGTGAACACGGTGGTCGGCTTCATCGGCCCGGAGTACCTCTACGACGGCCGCCAGATCCTCCGCGCGGCCCTGGAGGACCACTTCTGCGGCAAACTGCTCGGCCTGCCCATGGGCCTCGACATCTGTTACACCAACCACGCCGACGCCGATGACGACGACATCGCCACGATGCTCACCATGCTCGGTGTCGCCGGCGCCTCCTTCGTGATCTGCACCCCCGGAGGCGACGACATCATGCTCAACTACCAGTCGGCCTCGTACCACGACGCGTTGTACCTGCGCGAGGTGCTCGGGCTGCGCCCGGCACCGGAGTTCGAGACCTGGCTGGAGCGGATCGGTCTGCTGGACGACGGCGGCGGGATACGGGACGTGGCGGGTACGGGCCATCCGCTGACGGCGATCGGGCGGGGGCTGGCGGCATGACGGAAGGTCAAGTAATTGCACTGGAGTCGGACACCGCTCTCTGGAACTCCCTGCGCCGGCACACCCAGGCCCGGATCGGGCTCGGGCGGGCCGGATCAGCGTTGCCCACGCGGCACCGGCTCGAACTGCAGGCCGCGCACGCCGCCGCGCGGGACGCGGTGCACTCGCCGTTCGACCCGGACGTGGTGGCGTCCGCGCTGACGGGTGCGGCGACGATACGGGTGCGCAGCGCCGCCCCCGACCGGCTCACCTATCTCCAGCGCCCCGACCTCGGACGCAGGCTCCACGACGTGGACCGGGCGCATCTGCCCCGCGACGGCTGGGACGTGGTGTTCGTCGTCGCCGACGGGCTGTCCAGCCGGGCGGTGCACGAGCATGCCGCGGCCGTCGTGCGCGCGACGACACAGCGGCTGCCCTCCGACTGGCGCGTCGCTCCCGTCGTGCTCGCCGAGCAGGCGCGGGTGGCTCTCGGCGACGACATCGCGCACGCGCTGGGGGCCGGGATGGCCGTCGTCCTCATCGGGGAGCGACCCGGGATGTCCGCCGCGGACTCGCTCGGCGCGTATCTCACGTACGGCCCTCGCCCGGGTCGCACCACCGACGCCGACCGCAACTGCCTCTCCAACATCCGCCCACCCCTCGGCCTGTCCCACACCGCCGCGGCGACGAAGCTGGCGACACTGATGCGCAGGGCACGCGACCTCGGCCGCACCGGCGTATCCCTGAAGGACGAGCCCACCCCCGCGTTGCCTTAGCCACAGAGGCGGGGCGAAGCCCCGCTTCAGGGGCGCGGGGAACTGCGCGACCAGCCCCCACCACCCCGCAGCCGACAAACTCACCCCGGGGGCTCAGCTCGGCAGTGTGAGCCCCCACCCCCCTTCCCGAACCGTCCACGTCCGCGTCCGCACAGGCCCGGACACCACGGAATCCGCCCGATACCGAAAGTCCGCCCCGGACACCGTCACTCGCCGTCCCACCACCCGCAACGGCGACGCCTCCGCCCCCACGGATGCCGGCCGAACCTCCACCTCCGCACCCCCGGCAACGCCGGGCGTCACGGACACCGCCTCCACCGGCTGATCCAGATCGACCAAGGTGACCCCGTCGACCTCGACCCGCAGCCGCGAAGGCCCCGGCCCCGGCACGGGCGCCACACGCGCGGGCCGCGCCGCGAGCGTACGGACCAGTGACTGACAGGTCCGCAGCCACGCATGCCCCCCAAGCCCGGAAGCCCCACCGCCGAAACCGCCGAAACCCCCGGAACCCCCAGAGCCCCCAGACCCACCGAAACCGCCGACTCCACCGACACCACCCACGTCGGCCCCGTCGACCTCCTCCGCGCCCCGCATCCCCCCGCCCACCCCCACCGGCGGAATCCGCAACGCCCCCAACACCACCCCGTCACTCTCGTCGACCAGCAGATCGAGCCGCCGCTCGACCCCGTCGAGCACGGCCCGGGCCGCCGCGACGGCCCCGACGGGCACCCCGAGCGCCCGGGCCAGCGACAGCACACCCCCCACCGGCACCAACGACACCCCACATCCGGCCAGCTCCCGCTGTCGGTGCAAAAGGGACACAGCACGCAAGAGGGCACGGTCGTCGCCCACCACGACCGGCCGCCGGGAACCTCTCCGGGCCAGCGCCCGGGCAAATTCCTCGGGCCCTTCCGGCAGGCATACTTTCGTCGTCGCACCCGCGCTGAGCACGTCTTTTGCGATCCGTACAGACTCGCCGTCCGTCCAACGGGCGACCGGGTCGATGACCACAAGGAGCTGGTCGGAAGCCGCCACCTCGGTCATGCCTCGCTTCCTCGGGTAGCATCTTTGTGCAAGAGCCCCTTGCGCTATTGCGCCAGGGGCTTCGTCTATTCCGGGGCATCCGGTCCGACGGTCGCGGCCAAAGGAGGTCGCCGGCGTACGCAGCCGTATCGAAAACCAGCCGCGTACGTCCCCGACCTTGGACATGCCCCGCCCGGAAGGGGTGTACGCCTGTGCCCGCACTTGTGCTGCTCGGTGCTCAGTGGGGTGACGAAGGCAAGGGAAAGGCCACCGACCTGCTCGGTGGATCCGTGGACTATGTGGTGCGCTATCAGGGCGGCAACAACGCCGGCCACACGGTAGTCGTGGGCGATCAGAAGTACGCCCTCCACCTCCTCCCTTCCGGAATCCTCACACCGGAGTGCACTCCGGTGATCGGAAACGGAGTCGTCGTCGACCCGTCGGTCCTGTTCTCCGAGCTGAACGGACTGAACGAGCGCGGCGTCGACACCTCCAAGCTTCTGATCAGCGGAAACGCTCACATCATCACGCCGTACAACGTCACCGTCGACAAGGTGACGGAGCGCTTCCTCGGAAAGCGGAAGATCGGCACGACCGGGCGTGGCATCGGGCCCACCTACGCGGACAAGATCAACCGCGTCGGCATCCGTATCCAGGACCTCTACGACGAGTCGATCCTGACCCAGAAGGTCGAGGCGGCCCTCGAGGTCAAGAACCAGCTGCTGACCAAGCTCTACAACCGCCGTGCCATCGAGGCCGGGCAGGTCGTCGAGGAGCTGCTGAGCTACGCGGACCGGCTCAAGCCGTACGTCGCGGACACGGTCCTGATCCTGAACCAGGCGCTGGAGCAGGACAAGGTCGTGCTCTTCGAGGGCGGCCAGGGCACGCTGCTCGACATCGACCACGGCACGTACCCCTTCGTGACGTCGTCGAACCCGACGGCCGGCGGTGCCTGCACCGGTTCGGGCGTCGGCCCGACGAAGATCAGCCGGGTCATCGGCATCCTCAAGGCGTACACGACCCGTGTCGGCTCGGGCCCGTTCCCGACCGAGCTCTTGGACGAGGACGGCGAAGCGCTGCGCCGCATCGGTGGCGAGCGCGGTGTCACCACCGGCCGTGACCGCCGCTGCGGCTGGTTCGACGCGGTCATCGCCCGCTACGCGACCCGTGTGAACGGCCTGACCGACTTCTTCCTCACCAAGCTGGACGTCCTGACCGGCTGGGAGGAGATCCCGGTCTGCGTGGCGTACGAGATCGACGGCAAGCGCGTCGAGGAACTCCCGTACTCCCAGACCGACTTCCACCACGCGAAGCCGATCTACGAGAACCTCCCGGGCTGGTCCGAGGACATCACCAAGGCGAAGTCCTTCTCCGACCTCCCGAAGAACGCCCAGGCGTACGTCAAGGCGCTGGAGGACATGTCCGGCGCCCAGATCTCCGCGATCGGCGTCGGTCCGGGCCGCGACGAGACGATCGAGATCAACTCGTTGATCTAGTCCGCGGTTTCGCTCGGAAAACAAAGAGGGGTGCCTCGCGGGCGCCCCTCTTGCCGTGCGGGTCAGCTCTCTTCGGGCTCTTCCGGCGCCTGGAAGCCCGAAGTGTCGAGCGTGCAGTCGAATGGCGCCGGGATCTGCAGTTTCTCGCCGAACGGCACCGTGAGGCGGGACTCATACCCCTTGGCGGACGGAGTCCACAGGGCGGTGGCCTGCTCCTCCTGCATGTCGAGGATCAGGTAGACGGGGACGCCTGCCCTGCCGTACGTCTCGACCTTGTCGGTCAGGTCGTCGTCCCGCGTCGAGACGGAGGTCAGCTCGGCGACGAAGGAGAGGCCTTCCCCGTCCAGACGGTTGCTGGTGGTCCGGTGGGTGCGGCTGTGCGCGGCGTGGATGTCGGGGCCGTAGGCGCGCTCGGAGCCCGGGAACACGTACAGAAAGGGGCCATAACTGATCCGGTGTCCCTCGGGCAGGCGAGGGCGCAACTGATCACAGACCAGTTCCATCACCGTTGCGTAGTACCCCTTCGACCACGGCGACACGACGATGTTCCCCTTGATGATCTCGGCCTTGTAGCCGTCGGGCACGTTCAGCTCGTCGAGGAGGTCCAGCAACGCCTCGAAGCTGGGGGGCTCGGTGCCGCCTATCGTCGGTCGCTCCAGCATCAGGGTCATGATGCGCCTTTCTCGTGGTGCAGGCCAGTCGTCACTCAACGTGTCCACGCCAACACCCCATGTCACGAGATTTGCTATATCCGTGGCTGCGCAACGAGCGCGGCCCGTCCGGTCCGCGGCGGATCGTCTCGACCCACGCGTACGTGAGGTCGTCCGACGGGATTGTCTTCTTGCCGGATGCTGTGATCCGTGATCGTGCCGGAGGGGCGGGCTCGGATCGCGACCGCCTTGCGGGAGCTGGAGGAATCCCGGTATCTGCGGCGGGTGGTCCGCAAGGACGGGGAGTCGGGCCAACTCTTCACCGTGTACGAGGTGTTCGACACTCCGTACGACAACGGGCCCCCTTCGGGTGAACCCGAAAAAGTCGAGAACCTGGCCTCCGGTGAGCCGGACTGGAGCGGCGCCCATGTACTGCACCTCGCTCTGCCTACCGTCGACTGGCCTCGTGGCCGTCCCGTCCTGACCAGGACCCCCACCCGATACCGGGGTACGGGCATCCGCACGATCCGCATCGTCGAGTAGGGCCGACGGCGCGACGGCGCCCCCGGCGAAGCTTCGGCCGACCTTAGGGCACCGCCCGCGCCATGCCCATCCTTGACCTGGACATGGTCTGTTCCTGGTTCCCGACCGGCCTGGACGCGACGACGATCTACGCGTGTAGTGCACTGAGTGCGCGGTGCGCACGTGGCGTACCCAGCGCACATGCAGTGCCCGAAGTCCCCGCACGACTCGCGCAGTTGCTCCCGTCAGCCAAGTCCCAGCCAGTCCCAGGAGACACGTATGCCCGTCAATCCCATGAACCGCCGGGAGTTCGTGAAGAAGTCGGCCGTCACCGGGGCGGCCGTCACGGTCGCGGGGGCCGTCGCCGCGACCCCGGCCCAGGCCGCGGACCACAAGCCCGAAAAGGCGCCCCGTACCTGGTCCTTCTCCATCCTGGGCACCACCGACCTGCACAGCCACGTCTTCGACTGGGACTACTACACGGACGCGGCGTACAAGGACAGCAAGGGCAACTCCGTGGGCGTCGCCCGCGTCGCCACCCTCATCAAGCAGCAGCGCGCCGCCAAGGGCGAGGAGCACGTCCTGCTCGTCGACGCCGGCGACATCATCCAGGGCACCTCGCTGGCGTACTACTACGCCCGCGTGGACCCGATCGTCGGCGCCAACGGCAAGCACGGCCCCAAGCACCCTATGGCCGTCGCCATGAACGCCATGCGCTACGACGCCGCCGCGCTCGGCAACCACGAGTTCAACTACGGCATCGAGACCCTGCGCAAGTTCGAGAAGCAGTGTCACTTCCCGCTGCTCGGCGCCAACGCGCTGGACGCCAAGACGCTGCGTCCGGCCTTCCAGCCGTACACCGTGAAGCGCATCTGCGTCCCCGGCGCCCCGGACATCAAGGTCGGCATCCTCGGCCTCACCAACCCGGGCATCGCTCTGTGGGACAAGGACAACGTCTCCGGGAAGATGGCGTTCACCGGGCTCGTCGAGCAGGCGAAGAAGTACGTCCCGCGGATGCGCGCCCTCGGTTGCGATGTCGTGTTCCTCACCGACCACTCGGGCCTGGACGGCAGTTCGTCGTACGGCAGTGAGCTGCCGTACGTCGAGAACGCCTCGAACCTCGTCGCCCAGCAGGTACCCGGTATCGACGCGATCCTCGTCGGTCACACGCACGTCGAGGTCTCGTCGTACACGGTGAAGAACGAGGAGACCGGCAAGGACGTCGTCCTCTCCGAGCCGTACTGCTGGGGCATGCGCCTGACCGTCTTCGACTTCGAGCTCGAACTCCACCACGGCCAGTGGAAGGTGACGAGCACCAAGGCGCAGACCCTCAACAGCAACACGGTCGAGGAGGACCCTGAGATCACCGGGCTCCTCAAGGCCGACCACGACCTGGTCGTGAAGTACGTCAACACTCCGGTGGGCACGTGCACCGCGGACCTCTCCGCGGCCGAGGCCTGCTGGAAGGACGTCCCGGTGATGGACTTCATCCACCAGGTCCAGATGGCGACGGTGGCCTCCGGCCTGTCTACCGCCGACGCGGCCCTCCCCCTGATCTCCGTCGCGGCGCCCTTCAGCCGCACCGCCGACATCCCGGCGGGCAACGTCACCATCCGCGACGTGGCCGGGCTCTACATCTACGACAACACCCTGTACGGCAAGAAGCTCACGGGCGCCCAGCTCAAGGACTACCTGGAGTACGCGGCGAAGTACTACCACCAGTTCGCGTCCGGCACGAAGGTGGACACGGCCACCCTCACCAACGCCAACAACTTCTGGGACTACATGTACGACACCGCCGCCGGGGTCGAGTACGACATCGACATCGCGCAGGCCGAGGGCTCCCGCATCAAGAACCTCACCTACAAGGGCGCGGCGGTCGCCGACGACCAGGTCTTCGTCGTCGCCGTCAACAACTACCGCGCCAACGGCGGCAGCGGCTACCCGCACATCGCGGCCGCCGACATCGCGTACAGCTCCACCAACGAGATCCGCCAGCTGATGATCGACTACGTCACGTCCAAGGGCACCCTCGACCCGGCCGGCTTCGCGGTCACCAACTGGAAGCTGACACAGGACGGGACGCCGGTGTTCTGAGCCGTAGCGCCCTCTTCTTCCGAGGCCGGGGCCGCCGACCGGATCACCCGGCCGACGGCCCCCACTCCCACCCCCAGGCCCTGTCCGGCCTGGCTGCGCCTCAGCTGAAGATGATCATCGATCCCTGGGCGAGGCTGCGCGTCGCCGCCGCGTGCAGGCCGAGCCACACATGCCGCTCGCGCGCGAACGGACTCGCGTCGTACGGGGCGGGCGCGGCCGGTTCCTCCAGCTCCGTGGGAGCCATGGGCGGCTGCGGCGCGGCCGGCGGGTTCGCCGGGTCGATGCCGATCGACGGGGCCACGAACTCCAGCTCGCGCAGCAGCGTCTGGGAGGAGCCCAGGGGGCCACCCCCGGCGAGGAGTTCGTCGTTGGCGAGCGGGTGCGGGAAGTCGACCGGGACGTACGCGCCCGCGTGGTCGTAGTGCCACACGAGGTGCGACTGCTGGGCGTTCGTCTCGAACATCTCAAGCAACTGCTCGTAGTCGCCGCCCAGTTCGTCCACCGGGGTCACCGCGAGGCCGCACATCTGGAGCAGATACGCCCGGCGCAGGAAGTGCAGCGCGTCGTAGTCGAAACCGGCGACCGGGGCCACGTCGCCGGACAGCCCCGGCATGTACGCGTACACCGGGACCGGCGGAAGTCCGGCCTCGCCCAGCGCTTTGTCGTAGAGCGCCAGCTCCTCGGCGAAGGGATTGTCGGGGGTGTGGCACAACACGTCGACGAGCGGGACCAGCCACAGGTCACAGGCCAACAGACGGCTCCTCTAGCTCCTTGGGAAGCACGGTGGTCAGGGAAGCGTAATGGGTGGGACCCGTCCTCAGTCCCCCTCGTGCGGATCCCATACCCACACCCCATACCCACACCCCGTGCGCCCATCGGTCGCATCGGCGCGCACGCCTCCCGGCACGACCTTACGTCGCGCTCATCCGGCGGTCAGGCGCTCGAGGAGGGCGAGGGAGTGCTCGTTGTACGCGGCGACGATCGCGTGCGCCGCGCCCGGGTCGCGGCGGGCCAGCGCGTCCACGAGCTCCGTGTGGCCCGCCCACAGGTGGCCCTTCAGATCCTCCACCCGGCGCAGGTGCTGCACCGTGCACACCCAGGACTGGACGCGCAGGCGGTGCAGGAAGTCGGCGAGGTAGGCGTTGCCGAAGAGGGCGCTCAGTTCGCGCCAGAAGCGCAGGTCATAGCCGATGAGGATGTTCAGGTCGCCGGCCGTCGCGGCGCGCTGGGCCTCCTCGCCGCGGCGTCGGACCCCGGCGAGGGCGGCGAGGGTGCGCGGATCGTCGGCCTGCGCCATGCCTCCGGCGAGGAGACTCCGGAACATCCCGTCGGTGACGAGGCTCCGGGCCTCGACCATGCCGCGGTAGTCCGCCGGCGAGTACTCGTGCACGCGGAAGCCGCGGTGCTGGTCCGCCTCCAGGAGGCCCTGGGCCGACAGATCGACGAGGGCCTCGCGGACGGGGGTCGCGGAGACGCCGTACTGCTCGGCGATCTCCTTCACCGTGAACGCCTGCCCGGGCCGGAGCCGGCCTGCCAGCACCTCGTCGCGGAGCGCGTCCGCGATCTGCTGCCGCAGGGTGCTACGGGTTACGGCGCCGTTGCCGCCGGTGCCGGGCATGGTCTCTCGCTCCCTCGTCGCGTACGGGTGCACGTGCGTGTGCTTCCACTATGAGCACGTCACCTTACGCGGACCCGAGCCCCTCAGGGGCGCGGGGAACTGGGCGCCAAGCCCCCACCCACCCGCAGCCGAAGAAACCACCTCGGGGGTCTGGGGCGGAGCCCCCAGGTTGAGGATGATGGGGGTCCCCCCTGCTCGAGCGAAGCCGAGAGCTTTGGGGAGGGTAGGGGCGGCGGGGGCGAGACCCCCGCGCGTCACACGGTGTGTTCGTCCGCCACCGACAACGCCTCGTCCAGCGCCGCGAGCCCCTCCTTCGCCTCCCCCTCGGAGACATTGCACGGCGGCACCACATGAGTCCGGTTCATGTTGATGAACGGCCACAGCCCCCGCGCCTTCGCCGCGGCCCCGAACGCGACCATCGGCCCATTGGCCTCACCGGCGGCGTTGTACGGCACCAGCGGCTCCCGGGTCTCCCGGTCCTTGACCAGCTCAAGCGCCCAGAACACCCCCGTACCGCGCACCTCACCCACACTGGGATGCCGCGCGGCGAGCTCTCGCAGCCCGGGCCCGAGCACCGTCTCCCCGATCCGCGCGGCCTGCTCGACGATGCCCTCCTCCTCCATCACGTTGATGGTGGCGACGGCGGCGGCGCAGGCCAGCGGATGCCCGGAGTACGTGAGTCCCCCGGGGTAGGGCCGCCGGGCGAAGGTCTCCGCGATCGCCGAGGAGATCGCGACACCGCCGAGCGGAACGTAGCCCGAGTTCACGCCCTTCGCGAAGGTCATGAGGTCCGGCGTCACGTCGTAGTGGTCCGCCGCGAACCACTTCCCCGTACGCCCGAAGCCCGCCATGACCTCGTCCAGGATGAAGACGATCCCGTACTGGTCGCAGAGCGCGCGCACCCCCGCGAGATAGCCCGGCGGAGGCGTCATGATGCCCGCGGTCCCCGGAATCGTCTCGAGGATGATGGCCGCGACGGTCCCCGGCCCCTCGAAGGCGATCGTGTCCTCCAGGTGCTGAAGCGCCCGCTCGCACTCCTGCTG
This sequence comes from Streptomyces sp. NPDC058086, assembly GCF_042885015.1. Classification (NCBI taxonomy): domain Bacteria; kingdom Bacillati; phylum Actinomycetota; class Actinomycetes; order Kitasatosporales; family Streptomycetaceae; genus Streptomyces; species Streptomyces sp. NPDC058086. Next base: position 53,552 of record NZ_JBHVST010000071.1, read on the forward strand.
CTCACTGTCGGAGTGGAAGGGGGAGCGGTAGAGGAACGGCGCCCAGAAGTGGACGACGCCCGCCGCGCCGCTGTCGTTCGGCCAGCGCCGCGGGTCACCGGTGAGGTTGATCGCGGTGGAGGTGGCTCCGTGGTACGAGCGGTACGCGGAGAGCACCTTCGGACGGCCGGTGTGCAGCCGGGCCATGCGCGTGGCGTTCTCGACGGCCTCCGCGCCACCGTTGGTGAAGAAGATCTTGTCCAGGTCGCCCGGGGTCCGCTCGGCGATCAGCCGGGCCGCCTCCGAACGGGCCTCCACGGCGAAGGCGGGCGCGAACGTGGACAGGGTCGCGGCCTGTTCCTGGATCGCGGCGACGACCTTCGGGTGCTGGTAGCCGATGTTGGTGAAGACGAGCCCGCTGGTGAAGTCCAGATACCGCTTGCCGTCGTAGTCCCAGAAGTACGACCCCTCCGCGCCGGCGACGGCGAGCGGGTCGATGAGCTCCTGCGCGGACCAGGAGTGGAACACGTGCGCGCGGTCCGCGGCCTTCACGGCGGCGCCGACCTGGGGGTTGGGCTGAGGGGTCATGCGCCGAAGCGTAAATGTCCCCGGAGGGGGCGCGACATCGGCGTCCTGTCTGTGACCGCGGGCTTTCCACGACAGTCTGTCGGGCTTGGCCGCCGGCAACCGCATATTGACAGCATACTGTCGAAATGACAACATGCTGACATGTCGCACGGCCCTGGTCTACGCGAGGAGAGAGCGATGAACGCAATGAGCGCGACGAGCGACCACGGCAGTCCCGTCCACCTCGCGGTCTACGACACCTACGCCGACTGGGAGACCGGTCACGCCACCGCGTATCTCGCCCGCGCCGGCCACGAGATCCGGACCGTCGGCCCCACCCGGGAGCCGGTGACGACGATCGGCGGTCTCCGTATCCAGCCCGACCTCGCGCTCGACGAACTCCGCCCCGAGGACAGTTCCCTGCTGATCCTCACCGGCGCCGACCTCTGGGACACCTCCGACGACCTCGCCCCCTTCGCCCGCAAGGCCCGCGCCTTCCTCGACGCGGGCGTGCCGGTCGCCGCGATCTGCGGGGCGACGGCCGGGCTCGCCCGCGAGGGGCTCCTCGACGACCGGGACCACACCAGCGCCGTGTCCTTCTACCTCGCCGCCACCGGCTACCGGGGCGCCGGGCGGTACGTCGACACCGACGCCGTCACCGACGGCGACCTCGTCACCGCCGGACCGACCGAGCCCGTCGCCTTCGCCCGGGAGGTCCTGCGGCTCCTCGGGGTGTACGAGGGGGAGGTGCTGGACGCCTGGTACCGCCTGTTCCACGACTCCGACGCGTCCGCGTACGCCGTACTGGAGAAGGCCTCAAGGCCCGCCGAGGAGGCCGCCCGATGAGCCGGGAACGACAGAACCTCCTCAGCCGCGCCGCCCTCGGCGTCTTCCGGCTCAACGGCCAGTTCCTCGCGGTGGCGGACGAGCTGGCCGGCCCCGCGGGGCTGACCGCCGCCTGGTGGCAGGTGCTCGGCGCGGTGCTCCCCGAGCCGCTCCCCGTCGCAGGGATCGCCCGCGTCATGGGCATCACCCGGCAGAGCGTGCAGCGCGTCGCCGATCTGCTCGTCGGCAAGGGCCTCGCCGAGTACCTGCCCAACCCGGCCCACCGCCGCGCCAAGCTGCTCTCCCCGACCGCCGCCGGCCGCTCCGCCGTCGCCGCGATCGGCCCCGGCCACGCGGCCCTCGCCGACCGGCTGGCGCGGGCGCTCGGGGAGGACGGCTTCGCCGAGACCGTACGGATCCTGGATCGACTGTCGGCGGTTCTCGACGAGATCGACGGGGCCGCGACGGACGTCACGAAAACGCCAGGGGCTGTTACTGAACCGTAGACACCGCCCCACCCACCTCCCGGTGGGGCCGCACTATCCTCGGCCTCGGGCGGTTGCACAGGCACGGGGGAGGGCGGCACGACGATGGAGAAGCTGGGGGCGGGGGAACCGCAGCAGATCGGGGCGTACCGACTGCTCGCGCGGCTCGGTGCCGGTGGCATGGGGCGCGTTTATCTGGCCCGCTCCGACCGGGGCCGTACCGTCGCCGTGAAGCTGGTGCGCGAGGAACTCGCGGCGCAGGAGGAGTTCCGGGCCCGCTTCCGCCAGGAGGTGCAGGCCGCGCGCCGGGTCGGCGGCCTGTGGACCGCCCCTGTCCTCGACGCGGACACCGAGGCCGCCGTCCCGTGGGTCGCGACCGGATATGTCGCCGGACCCTCCCTCCAGACGGTCGTGGGCCACGACCATGGAGCGCTACCGGAACGTTCCGTCCGCATCCTCGCGGCCGGACTCGCCCATGCCCTCAAGGACATCCACGCCGCCGGACTCATCCACCGCGACCTCAAGCCCTCCAACGTCCTCGTGACCATCGACGGCCCGCGCGTCATCGACTTCGGGATCGCGCGCGCCCTGGAGACCGTCACCGACGGCGGCCTCACCCGCACCGGCGCCCTCGTCGGCTCGCCCGGATTCATGGCGCCCGAGCAGGTCCGCGGCGACCGCGTCACGCCCGCGTGCGACGTCTTCTGCCTGGGCTCGGTCCTCGCGTACGCCGCCACGGGTGCCCTGCCCTTCGGGGTGGCGAACAGCGGGGTGCACGCGATGATGTTCCGTATCGCGCAGGAGGATCCCGACCTGGACGGCGTACCGGAGGGCCTCGCCGACCTCGTACGGCACTGTCTGCGCAAGGACCCCGCCGCCCGCCCCGGCCTCGACGAGATCCTGGAGCGCATCGGCGCGGAGGACACCGTCGTGGACGGACGGTCCCGCGACCCGTGGCTGCCCAGCGCGCTGGTGGCCCAACTCGGACGGCACGCCGTGCGGTTGCTGGACACGGAGAACCCGGACGAGCGCCCCGCGCCGGCTCCGGCGCCGCCCGCGCACCAGGCCGCCGCCCCCGCTCCGGAACCGGCCCCGGGATCCGCCCCGGCGGCCCTGGACCTGTCCAAACCTTCGGCCGTACCCACCCCGGCTCCCACCCCCGAGGTCGCCCCGGAGCACGCCGCCACCCCGCCCCCGCCGGGCGGACCGGCCTCGACGGACCACCTCCCGACGCTGATCGCGGGCGCCGGCCAGACGCCCCCACCGGCCGCGCCGCCCGCCGCGCACCCCGCGTACGGCCATCCCCAGCAGCACCCCAGCCCCACGGGCCCGCCCGCGTACGGCTATCCGCAGAGCGGCTGGGGCGCTCCCGGCTCGTACGGTCCGACGCCGCCGTACGGACCGGGCATGCCCACAACGCCGTACGGCCCCGCGGGCGTCCCCGAGCCCGAGCCGCCGCGCCGAAGCGGCCGCTCCACCGCCGCCCTGATCGTCGTGGCGCTGGTCGTCGCGCTCGGCGCGGGCGGTTCCGTCTACGCGCTGATGCAGGGCGGCACGGCCAAGGGCAGCGACGACGCGAAGGCGTCCTCGGCCGCGTCCACGAGCCCGACCTCCCCGGACTCGCCCCCGACCTCCCCCTCTGCTCCTTCCTCCTCCCCTTCCGATTCGCCCTCTTCCCAGCCATCCCGGGGCGGCACGATCCCGGAGGGGTTCCTCGGCACCTGGGACGCCTCCATCGACAACGCGACGGGCCACAACACCCGCCGACTCACCATCCAGCAGGGCGCGGTGGGTGACACGGTCCTCTCGCTCGTCGCGGACGGTCCGTCCGGCAGCAGCACCTACCACTGCGTCTTCCGGGCCGAACTGACCGCCGCCCCCGGCGCCGGCGGCCCCCTGGTGGTCGGGCCCTCCGAAGTCACCGGCGGCGCACCGATCTCCTCCTGCTCCCCGGGCGCCGCCTCCGAGATCACCCTGCTGTCCGATGGCCGGCTGCGCCGGGTGAACACGGGCTCGGGCGAGGCGTTGACGTACACGAAGAGCGGCTGACGAGCCGTCAGTTCGGTTGAACGGTCGTTGAACTTCACCCGGAGTACGCCGGATGTTCCCGCCTCGGGCCGTACGGTGACCGCACCTTGGGCTCGGGGGAGTGGCTCGCGATGGAGTGGCTGAGCGCGGAGAACATTGTGGCCGTGGGGACCGCCGTGATCGGTGTCGTCGCCTCCGCGGTGATGGTCTGGTACGAACGCCGGATGCCGCGGCGCTGGGGGCACCGCCCACGCCCTTAAGGCAGTGGGGGAGCATTGGCTACCGGGTGCAGATGGACAACCCGATAGGCGACGACGTGCGTTCGGGGCGCGCCAACGTACGGCTCGGGCTGTTCGACGAGACGCCGGGCATGATGGACGCCACCCTCGTGCTGCTGCGGATCGAGAACGACGGTTCGCAGAGCATCGCCGGTGACGACTACACGAGCCGTGAACGCCACGGTCTGACGGCGGTGTTCACCGACCGCACGATCCGCGGTGTGTCCGTCACCCAGCCGCCCGGCACCGACCACCTCATGGACCACTTCACGCCCGCCGCGGGGCTCAGTTACGAGGACGGCGTCCTGCGCATCCCGCGCGTCCCGCTCAACCGGGGCGAGCACTTCAAGCTCCTCGTGCTGCTGTCGGGCGGGGACGTGGGGCGCGAGATACGGCTGATCGGCGGGCTGCGGGACGGTGAGGTCAGCCCCAACCGCAGTACGACACCGGACGACCAGCCGCCCCTCTTCAGCCGGGCGGCCCGGCTGATCACCGTGCTGCTGACCGTGTGTGTCGTCACGCTCGCGCTGATCGTCGTGCTGCGGGACGACTCCCCGGCGCCGATCGGCTGCGAGAAGGGCACGCTCACCGTCACCGGCTCGACGGCCTTCGCGCCCGTGATGAGCGAGCTGGCGAAGAAGTACGAGCAGGACTGCGAGGGTGCCGACATCGTGGTCGACGCGCACGGGAGCACGGCGGGGGTGCGTGAACTCGGCGAAGCCGGCGCCAAGTCCACGAAGGGCGCGCCACCCGTCATCGCCCTCTCCGACGGGCCGAAGCCGAGCGGGTTCCCGCAACTGCGCGAGAACCGGGTCGCGGTCTCGGTCTTCGTCCTGGTCGTGCACGACGACCTGCCCGTCCGGAACCTGTCCCTGGCCGACGTACGCCGTCTCTACCGCGGCGAGATCAAGAACTGGAAGCAGCTCGGCGGTCCCGACCGCCCCGTGCTCCTCGTCAGCCGGGACGCCAACTCCGGTACCCGCCAGGTCTTTCAGCACCGGGTCCTGGGGCGGGGCGAAATCGCCAACTCCTCCCTGGACTGCGTCCACAAGGACGACGCGACGGCGCCCGTGGTGCGGTGCGAACTCGACTCCACCGAGCAGGTGTTGAGCACCGTGGCCGGGTTGCCCGGGGCGATCGGATACAGCGAACTGAACCTCGCCACCGGTTACAAGGGCCTGCACGAGCTCACCCTCGACGGGCACACCGCGTCCGTGGAGGACCTGGAACACGGCACGTCCTCCTACCCGTACCGGGAGATCGAGTACGCCTACACCTACGGCCAGCCGCCCGCCGACTCCCTCGCCTCCAGCTTCCTCACCTACATCAGCCGCGGCAACGGCCAGGACGTCATCCGCACCCACGGCCACCTGCCGTGCGGCACCCCGGTGGGCCTGAAAATCTGCGGCACCAACTGATCCTTCGACCCCGGGTGCGTTGCTCGACTGCGGGCCGGTGGGGGCCGGTCGCGCAGTTCCCCGCGCCCCTGAGGCGGGGGCTTCGCCCCGCGTCCCCGGCCGCCCGAAGTTCTTTGGCCGACGACCGGTGGGGGCCGGTCGCGCGGTTCCCCCGCGCCCCTGAGGCGGGGGTTTCGCCCCGCGTCCCCGGCCGCTCGAAGTTCTTTGGCCGACGGCCGGTGGGGGCCGGTCGCGCAGTTCCCCGCGCCCCTCAAGGGCGCTGGCGCGCATCTTTCAGCCCGTCCGGCGTTTGAGG